>JAITVN010000008.1 GCA_031285775.1 Streptococcaceae bacterium
CATTCTCTCAAGAAAATGAAAAAAGCCCAGCAGGATGTACTTCTAGATCCTACTGGCTGGAAAACTGAAAAAAGCCAAAAGTTCTTTGATTTAAGAGAAATTGATTCAGAAAGTCGGTCAACCATTTATTATAAAGAAAGTGAATGGTTAGACGAAAAAGGACTCAAGCAGCGCTTTGTCGTGACCTTTTCTCTGAAATATCAGGACTATCTCCGAAACATTCGAGAAAGACAAATTAATCGCGCATTGGCCAAAACAAAGACGCCTTCTGCCTATTCTAAAAAGAACCAGAATGACCCCAAACGACTGATTAAAGCGCAGCACACGACGCCGGAAGGAGAAATCGCCGAACAACTGAGTCTTGATTTAGATTTGGAACAAATTCAGAAAGAGGAAAAGTTCGATGGCTTCTACTGTATTTCGACAAACCTGGACGCCTCTCCTGAAGACCTTATTAAAGTCAACTCTAGACGATGGGAAATTGAAGAGACTTTTAGAATCATGAAAAGTGAAATGAAGGCAAGACCTGTTTACCTGCGCCGCGACAATCGTATCCAAGCTCACTTCTTAACTTGTTTTCTTTCTCTTTTGATTTACAGAATTTTAGAAAAGAAGTTAGGACAGAAATATTCTGTTCACGAAATTATTGGAACTTTAAAGTCAATGACCGTCATCAATGAGCAGAACAAAGGCTACAGACCTTGTTATACCCGCACCAAGCTGACAGATACCCTTCACGAAGTTTTCGGCTTTCGGACGGACTGGGAAATCATGAGTCAAAAAGAAATCAAAAAAATCATCAAAAAATCAAAGACAAAATAAAAAACGATAAAATAAAACCATTCGAAAAAGTCTAGAATCACTTGCACAGCAAGGGGCTACTAGACTTTTTTCTCTTGAAACTGTCAAAGATGGGTATATATATATATATAGTATATATCAAACGTGAGGCTCTGTCAACTGAAAGGTCGGAATTTTTCGTACTTCTGTTCAAACTCTTGAATCTCTATTATTTTCCAATTTTCATCGAATTTGACCATTGATGCCCCATCAAACTTGCTGAGTTTACCGCCATAGAAGCATTCAAAAGTCCAAGTGAAAAAGCCTGTCTGATGCGTGGCATCAAAAGAATCAGAATTGATTTCCCAGCTCAAAACCTGATTCTCAGAATTGCTGAACCAATGTTGAAACCAAGCCTCACATTCAGCCTTTCCCTGATACTGTGCGCCGTAACACTCAGTGTAGGAAATGTCTTCTGATAAAAGTGCTAAAAATCCTGATAAATCCTTGTTCAGCCAGGTCTGACAGTATGTCCTGAAAATTTCATTTTGCATGTGTTTGTCCTTTCAAGCGATCTCGTCTTCAATTATACACTATGATTCGCGCTCCAGGAAGCATATTAATTACAGCTCAGTACCGCCAACCACACGGTTTAGAAAACTCTGTCCATTTTCCGGCGCTTCAACCTGAAAGTAATCGGCGACTGTGGCTCCAACATCAGACAGTGTCAGACGCTCGCCCACATATTTATTGTGCGTGCCTTTTTTATAGATGAGCAGAGGTGTTCGTTCGCGTGTATGCAATGAAAAGCCGATGGTCGGGTCATCTCCGTGATCAGCCATCACAATCAGAATGTCATTTTCGTCATAATAGGGCAATAGCTCGTTAATTTTCTTGTCGGCAACTTCGAGCACTCTGGCATATCGAACCGGATCCTCGGCATGTCCTGCAAGATCTGTTTCCTGAATGTTCATGAATAAAAGACCGTTTTCAATCTCTCTGGACTGAGCAATGAAGTGATTAAACAATTCAGCAGTGTCAACCCCAGGAAATCGCCGATTTGTCTCAACATTGATGATGTCGGCGGTTTTCCCGACAAGTACAACAGCGTAGCCATTTTTACGCAGGATCGATGAAACTTGCACGTTCGGGTCAATGCCATAACCTAAATGAATGACGTGATAGTCTTTATTGTAGACACCACTTTCTGGAGCAGACACGCCAGTGTAAAATGTATGCTCGATTTTCCGAGCAGCTAAGATTTTGTCGATCGAAACACCTCGCCCTCCAAAAGCAATCACGCGTGAAACTTTTACAACACTTCTGACAGACTGTCCTAGTCTGGTAATTTCTTCAAAGGGCATCTCATCCAAAGAAGCCGTCACATTATAGACCTGTCCTGAATCCGCCTCTAGATTATCGCCAATCACCGCACAATTGTTGACAACAAGGATCTGCAGTCCTTTTTTCCCGTACCTTCTGACTTCAAAACCGTCTTTTCGAACCTGTGCTTCTACTGTCTCTATTGCTTCGTTGAAAGGCTGCAGTAAAGGAATCCTGGGCTTTGTCCCCATTATTTCCTGATGCGCTAGGTAGGAATCTGCACCGTGATGCATCAGGAGCGAGGTTCCCCAATTAGCTGTGCTCGAAAATTTATTGACGCCTCGCTCAATACCAATCGCATTCATGATTCCTAACTGACGAAGTATCGGAATATCAATGTCTGGAACTGCTTTGATAATATTTAGTGCTGTGTTTGAGCCAATGTCATTCGGCCGAACTTGCAGGACGTCATCCATTGCACCAACGCCCCAGCTGTCCAGTACAATAATTCCAAATTTTCCCATCCTATTTCATCCCTTCTGGTAATTCTTTTCCTAAACTGTCATACAGTCCGATCAACTCGGGCTTGCCTTTGTGGAGTCCTTTTATGAGAGCCACAGTACTTCTGGTGACAAAAATTTGACTACGGGGACAACAGATAACGGCTGTCCCAGAATTATAGAGCTTGTCCAATTCTAGATAATAGTCAATGCTGGTGCTTTCTAGCGGAAGAACTTTTGCACAACTTGTCTCATGATCCCCCTTCATTTTTACGAGAGCATGTGTTAAATGTCCGCGACGATAGTAGCCTCCGCCGTAAAAATAACTATGCTCCTTAAAAGAATGTGAAATCTCACTGAGATAGCAGTAAGCAGTTTGTTCTGGCTGCTCCGTCACAGCATGAAGCGGTGTTGTCCCTGACAGTGCATGCCCCGGCTCGCCCACCGTCGCGCCGATTTTTTTCAGCAAAGGCATTGACGCACAAGAAGTGGCTGAAGGTAAGTCAATAACGGGGTTTTCAATACCATGCGCTTCAAGTATTTTTTGGGCCGCCATTATTGTTTCCAAATTAGGTGTAGCTTCGAGAAGTTTTCTCTCTTCATTTAGCAATATTGCGGGAAATGTTGTGATTCCGCTAATGATGACATTTGAGAGTGATTGTATTTCAGACAGCTGTTCCTGCAGCTGCCTTAGGGTAAATCCCCCTGTTTGACCAGGATAAACAATATCCGAATCAGCAACAACCTTCAAAAGTACTTTCTGCTGTTTGTTCAGAGCGTAAGCTGTCTGATTGAGAAAGTGTAGATTCTCAAGCGTAAATTCTGTCATATATTTTGTGCCGTACTGTACTATTTTTTCTAGCAGCTTCCGTGGAACTTGGACGAGATGTCCTATATTTCCGAGCGCTAACTTATTGTGCATCAATATCTCTGCTTCTCGAAAATCGACGGCGACTGCTTTCTCTATTCCTGCGTCCGCAATCGTTTGTGCAATGATAGGATTTCTTCCAAGCTGCTTGGTCATGTAAAAAAGTTCTATCTCATTGTCAGACGCCGCTTTAGCAATTTTTCCTGCATTCTCCTCAATCCTATCTAGGTCAATTACATAGGTATCCGGCAATATTTCTCCGCTTTCATGCAATGCGAAAGCAAACTTTATCAACTCTGGATTTTGTTTTTCTAATTGTGTTAAGAACACACTTCACCAGCTTTCACAAGGGCGTGCTTCAAAATATTCATGATTGTCTCCGCTCCCGCCCTGTTAGGATTAATTCGAATGGTTGTGTTCAATAGATTTTGGTCAAAAGCCTTGAAAGTGCCAGAAACTTTGTAAAACATCGGAACCAGCTCATATCTTGATTCTGCGCCAACTGGATAAGGCGCTGCACCGAATTCACCTGCATAATGCAAAACTTTCTCAGCAATTGGATGTTTGAATTCAATCAGCAGAACTTTTGACTGTGCATTCGCAATATAGGCGCGTGCAACTCCTGGAATTTCCTTTATATTTTCAAGTCGCATCTTCACTTCTTCAACTACAGCCGCTTCATTGGCAAGAGCCACAGGAGCATAAGTTAATCCGCGCAGCACTGCCATCGCCTGGTGTCCCTGAATCTGTGAGCCGCCGGAATAGTTTTCTCTGCGCAGCAGGTCAATGAGTTTGCCGTCTCCTACAATACAGCCGACGCCTTCAGGTCCAAGCAGCTTAAAGGTTGAAAAACAGCTCAGTGACGCGCCTAGCTCAGCACCAATTTTTTTGACTTTCATGACTGCATAATTGTCGTCACTGATAATTTTCACAGACGGATAATTTTGCTTAAAATACTGAACTGTTTTCTCCATATCATAGGAATCATCAGGCTTTTGTCGGGTGTACTGGATAAGGACCGCATCGAATTCATGCGGGAGCTTCTCTGTGCCTTTTAGTTTATTAAAATCTGCACGTACTGTCTTAATTCCCAAAGAAAGAATTGAACTCTCCGTGCTTGGATAAATCGGTGCATCGTGGACCAGCAGCGTTTGGGAGACTTTCAGTGCAGAATGCAGCGCCAGTCGAATGGCTCCAGTTCCAGCACCCTGCACCAACATTGCCTCCTCGACATGAAAGAATTCTGCCAGTACTTTCTCTACTTTTCGTGTCGTGCGCGGTTGATTAATCCCAGGAAACACGCCCAAATCTCCAAGAGAAAGCGTTTCTTCACCTCTGAAATGGTGCGTCATGCAGTCAACAAAAGCAAATTGCCGATTGACTGCGTCTTGAAGTGAAATGTTTTCCAATGGGTAAGTCGTAAAATCTGTCATCTCATTCACCAAATATCCTTTGCGGGTTATCCACCATCATTTTTTGGATGGAATTCTCAGTCACTCCTCGACTTTTCAACTCAGGGATAAATGTGTCAAGAAGATAAGCATAACCTTTTCCACCATTCGCCTTAAGGTAAGATTTCCTGGAAATATCCATGGAAAGCACGACCTGATCAATATAGCCAGCGTCTTGAATCTCCTTTAGCATATCTGCACGCACAGCATCTGGTAAGTAGGCATTTTTACCGATCGTGTCAAATTCAACATTGACCCCTGATTTCAGCATTTCCAGAACATAAGCAGCATCTCCAGTCAAATCCACATGACCGATAATGATACGGCTCAAGTCTGTCATTTTTCTCTGGAAATAGTGTACTTGCTCATGACCCAGACTTCCGATGGAGGTATGTGTACTGATTGGACATTTTGTTTCCAAGTGAGCAATAACTGCTGCGTCAAAAACTTTTTCTTCCCCGACAGTCCATTTGCCAGGGCTGGTGGCAATCTCACCGATGACACCCGCTTTAATGCGGGTTCCTTTTATTCCAACTGTGATGTCGCGTATCATATTCTCAGCCAATTGATTGACAGAGAGTCTAAAAACTTCAATCGGCAGGAAGATATCCTGATAATAACCTGTACACTGCACAATATTTATTCCAGAAGCCTCGGCAACATTTTTGGCATATCTCGTGTTTCGTCCCATGCCATTATTGGACATTGAAATCACATTTCTCACGCCTTTATCATAAAGCGCTTTAAATTCTTCAATTACCAAGTCCGCCGCATCAAGCAGACAATCTTCGCTTTTTTTAACTTCCGAGAGATCAATCGGAACATGCTCATGTGCATAAACCATTCCTGGTGCAAGCATTTTTTTCCTCCTTTTTGCTCCGCAAAAATTATCAAAACAGATGAATCAATCTGAGAAGATTAAGCAATATGCCGAAGGCAATCGTTGCAATCGGCCCTACAGCCATATCTACCAATGGTTTTTTCAGGTGACGATTCAACAGCCAGAAACCAATGACCCAGAAGTAGCCGATATTGGGCGCCATCTGATTTGCCGCAAGCGTTGCACCAATCAGTAAAGCCACTGAAATGGTATCCTGCAGAGAAGTTCGAATATGCTCCCCCATTTCGCGCAGACCAGGGAATTTGTCTAGTCCTTTAGCAGTTCCGGCCAGGGCCTGAACCTCAATCCACATCCAGACAAATCCAGCAATAAAAGCCACAATCGGATTTCCAACCAGCAGCAGACCGATGGCAAAAATAATCGTTGTGCCGGCCATCCCATAAACGCCTGTGACGATTGCGGTTGAGAATACTAGCGGAATGAAGCCGACAGCTCGTGCAAATGTCGCAATTGCTGCTTCCATTACCTGCCCCTTGACCAGCAACTGCTGCGGCAAAACATCAGCCGCGATGATGAGCATGCTAGAAGCTGCTGTAATAAATCCGCCCATCAAGCAAATCCAGATCCAGTTTTTCTTAATTCTTGACACTCGCGCAGAAAAAATACTCACAAGTGAACTGTTTGCATCGCCATCGCCTTTTACCTGAGCGGCAAAGAAAACCATACAACCCATTGCAACCAGCAAAGCCATACCGACCGCATTCAAAGTAATTTTAAAATCTGGAGCGATTTTGAAGCTGCCGAATTTATCAACCACAAGAAAAGTCAGAAAGGTCAGTGAAAATGTGATGATTGCTTTCTTTGAACCATGTTGTCTGGAGACCGCCAAGGCTGGAAAAACACAGAAAGCAAACAGAATTGGCCCTCCCAAAGCGGACAAAGATTCCAGAAAGTTGAAAGGGAGCATCTTGAACATCTTCACAATGAAAGACAGCCCGAAAAGAAGACCAGCGCCGTAAATAGCACCAATTGCACCTGCCAAAGCCGTTCCCAACCTGTTCTCTGGTGTCCAGGTTCCAATAATATCTGCAGCCAGCAAAATACTATGCGCAAGCAGAATTGTTGTCCCGATCGAAACTGGAATACCAAAGCCGATGATAAGACCGAAGCTAACCGCAAAGCTTGATGCCGCCAGCTCCTTGCGCGTGATTTTTCCTTCCAGGTATTCTGGCATTATCGGACGTAAACCATCATTAAAAACAGCAATCCCGCGATTGGCCAGAATTGATCCGACCCCGCCGATGGCAGCCATTAAAAAATAAGTGGCCAGTGTTGTAATATTCATGATCATCCCCTTCTATTCAAACAAGTACTTGACGAGTATCGGCAACACAGAATTTTTCGTGTTAATCGTAAAGCCGAAAGCAATTTTTCCGTCTTCAATGTTTTTCTTGATTTCCTCTTCAGACATTACTTTTGTCGGTGAAGAAACTGTGATAGCCTTCTGGGTGCCTAGTAGAGCAGTCGCCATCGCTAACGCGCCGCCAGCTCCAGTTTCACACGCGCCGAAATAAATATCAGCTTGCTCGTTTTTTACCGCCAGCGCTGCATCCAAATCACTTTTAACAGTGATTTCTACCGCTTTTCCGGCGGTTAATTCCTTAAGGTCATTTTCAATCTCTGACTTCCCCATCTGACCGCCAACAACAATTCTCTTCATGGTTTTCTCCTTAAATGATGACAATACTTTGCTTGAATGAGCTCACTGTGTCGCTCAATGTTCACGCGCTGCATTTTTTAATATATTTACGAGGTGCAACATGATGTAGCCCTCTTCGTAACTTGGCAATTCCGCTGGTAAGGCCAGCTTCAAATAACTAAAATATGTTTTCGCTTCAGCGAATTCTATCCTTGAGCGCAGACCGTCTAATATTTCTGCTGGCAGCGCTTCAATTTCTTCACCTTTTGCAATACGATTCATTGCCATAACAAGGTGAATCAGCAGCATTTCGTTGTCCATGTCCTCTACTTCCCGACACAAGCACTGATCAATTTTTTTGATGTAATCAAAAACTTGTTCATCCATGATGCCTGTCTCTCTCAATAACAACAGCTTTTCATTTGTTGTCTCTTTCAATCGATGACCTCATAACCTTTCTTCGCACAGCTAAAACAAAAAGCCTAAAAACCTTTGGAATAACCTCCAGTTTTTAGGCTTACGCTTAGTTGTAACGCACCTATTTTTAATAACAATAAAACTTAACATCCATACGGCACACTTCCGACTTTCCAAGATCACGCTCTTTCGATCACGCACCTAGGTTTTTGACGTCAATCTTTCAATATGAATAATTAAATAAGTTAACTCATCATCAGAAACCATCAGGTTAAAGTCCCGCTCCATCATTGCCTGAATGGCAAGACCACAAGCGTAACTTTTCTGATACTTCTTCCTGAAAATCATCTGAAGATCCTGATCTATCCCCAGCTTTACCTTACATGGCATCTGGCGAACCATTAGGAAACGCAAATGTGTAATAAATCGGGAAAAATCAATAGAAGTCGTGTCAATCACTTTGTCAAAAACACTTTGAATCAGTCGAATCGCCTCAAGAATGACCTGATTGACTCTGAAAAGCTCGCCCGATCCCTGAGAATCCAACTGAGCGTAGACAAAATGCGATGCAATCAGCATAATTTCATCCTCACCAAGTGACAGATTCAGCTCATTCTGCATCAACTGGATGGCTTCTGCTGCAAGAGTGTATTCCCTTTTATAGAGATGTCTGATTTCGTATTTAAACGGATCGTCTATTTTCAGACCGCCAATCTTAATCTGGTTGATCGTATCGGCCATGCCAGCGAAAACACCTAATCCAAATTCTCTTTCCAGCTGGACTTCAGCGCGCTTCATTATTTTCGCAGTAATATCAAGCACTTCAGGTGGCAGCATGAGAAGCTTTGACGGGACAATACTGGAAGCCTGAGAAATGAAGATTTTAGTCACTTTCTCTTCATCGACCGTATCCCCGATTCGTTTATTAAATCCAATTCCTTTGCCGAAAATAACAAGTTCATGACAGTTTCCATGTTTGGCAAGTATCAAATTATTGTTCAAGGCCTTAGTTATCTGAATAATAATCACATCCTGTTAAATTATTAAATGATCTCAGCGAAATGTAAACCTTTCCATTACCTCACTATAGTATAATATTTTTCTCACTTAGTCAAGATAATTGATTAGTATTTTATAATAATTAGACACTCTGCAAAAATAAAAAACTACAGCTCAATTTTCTTCCCGAAAAATTAAAAAGCAGAATAAAAAGGTTCTCATTCTACTTCACTTTGTAGTCAAACTTGCTAAACATTTTTTAACTTTTCTTGATAAGCAAATAGTTGGACTTAGTGGCGTTCCGAAATTTCATGCAAAAAGGCTGTGTAATAAGGCAGGATGGGAGACTTCAGGCTCACATCTTAGCAGACATAACCACCCGTCAAACGGGTGGCTTGTACCACGGGTGTAACCCGTGCATACTCACTGCGCCTTAAGACGCTAGCCTTCACAAAAAGCGTTCAGGCTCATTGTGTTTGACGCTTTATCGCCCGTCTAAACGGGCTTTTTCTTATTCCCTTTGTTGCTAAATGGGTC
>JAITVN010000022.1 GCA_031285775.1 Streptococcaceae bacterium
ATTTGGTAAACTACTCAAGTAGCAATTTTGCGGAAATGGCGGAATTGGCAGACGCGCAGGATTAAGGATCCTGTGGCCTATCTTGGCTGTGCGGGTTCAAGTCCCGCTTTCCGCAAAATAAGAGCCTGTTGGCTCTTTTTTGGTAGCCTCCCTTGAGACAAAAGAGGAGGCGTTCAATCAAGAAGGCGAAAGCTTTCCTTTTTTCAAGCTTCACTCTAATAATTCTCACTTTCAAAAAGAAATTATAAAAAATTCTACCCAAAAGATAGAATTTTATCAATTTCCTATGTTTTTATCGGAAATTTGTGCTATAATGTCTGTGTAAAAGGTGGAAAAAGTCCTACCTTTCTCCACCGTAAGTCTTTGGAACAATTACGCGTTAGCGCTTCTTACGAGGCGCTTTTGTTATGCGCTGAGCAATGGCTTTGTCAATTAAGAACTTGCCGGCAGCTCGCAGCACAATCGCAATGGCCGTAGCTATTGCAATCGCAATCATTCCTGTCTTCCTTTCCCACATATTGGTACAAAGCTCCTTCGTCTTTGGATTTGTGGAGATGCACCTTTATTGTTCCAGTAAACAAGACTAACAGGCGGCCGAGGTAATTAGTCTCTGCCGAACTTGAATTTACTATAACATAAATCTCACGAAAAAAACAACTTCCTTAATCGGCAGCTGTTTGAAAGCAATTTCCCTAATTTATTTTTTAAATTATAAAAGAAAGATGCAGACTTAAAAATATTAGGTCTCACAAATTAGATGATCTAGATTATTTTCTCTAAACCAAGTAAATTTTCCGCTAAGCAAGTCTTTTGCAGCTGTCGGAGCTCCTTTTCAAGCAGTGCTTTATCCTTCCGCTTCCAAGCTCCTGCTTTTGAAAACTGAACAATTTTTAAGGAGTTTGTTTCTTTCTCCAATTTTAAATCAAGGAAGCCGACGATTTCACCATTGATTAAGATTGGTAAAGCATAATAGCCATAGACCCGTTTGGCTGGGACAACATAGCACTCCAGCCGATAATCGACTTCAAAAAGGAACTTCATCCGTTTGCGCTCTCGGATCAGATTATCAAAAGGGGACAAGAGCCGACTAGCGGAAGAAATAATGTCAATATTTGAAAGAAGCTCAAGATCGCTGGACAAGAGATAATAATCTTCAGCGCCAAGATTGCCGATGCACCTGATTTTATCTGTCGCAATCAACTGGGCAAAGGCAGAACGCGCATTTTTTTCAGTAAGATAAAAATATCGTTTAATGTCCGCATAGCTGGCTAATCCTAGATTTTTTAAAGCCAGAATAATCAGGTCGGAAAAAGGAGCAATAGTTTCTGCTTCTTCATCAAGTGTGATTTTATTTTTGATGTCAAAATTAAATTCATAATTTTTCCGAAAATTAAAATCCCGGCTGACATTAATAATTCCAGAACGCCAGAGAAGCGTTTGTAAGCGGCTATTAGAAGAGTTTTCTTTTAAGAGCTTTTGAGCCGTGTCTTTTAATTGTTGAGGGTGATTAAACGGCACCGAGGGGAGCAGTTTTTGAAGTTCTTTATAATAACGTGCCTGATTGTTTTCGAGGATGGAGCTCGGGCTTTCGACCAAAGAAAGTGCGTGTAAATAGGTTTCACAGGCACTCTCGTTTTGATAAAGTTCCAGATAATCATTAGCTGAATATTTTTCCAGGCGGTTGTAAAAAACCAGATCTTGACTTCTAAGTCCGAAAGTCTGGATGGAATCAAGCTGAATATAGCCCAAATGCTCCAAGACATTCTGCAGATTGTCTAATTTCGGGAATTGTTTATAAAGCTGGAAATTTTTTAGAATTTCTTTTGTTATTTTCATTGATGGTCAAGTTTTCTGTGAAATTTTCGGCAAGAGAGGCCTAATAATGGCAGTGTTATCCCAAGCATGATGAGGGAAAACACCAGCAGGATCAAAGCAATATTATTTATGGAATTATCTAATTTCTTAAATATTATAATATTTTCGCGGATAAGTGTCAAATTGAGAAACAGAAGTGAAAGTGATGTCTTATTTCACTAAAAAATTGCCAAACACACCCTTTAATTTTTCTAGGAAAATTTTCTCCTTCAAAATTTGTGAAGAAAACGCTCCCTTAAAATTCTAAATCTGTTATAATAGAGACAGAAAGAAGGTTCAACATGAAATATTTCCAAATCGGAGACATGAATGCGTCGCAAATTGTGCTGGGCATCATGAACTTTAATGAAAAGGATAAAGATCCTGCGCGTGCGTTGGAGACGGCCGTTGAAGGCGGAATCAATTTCTTTGACAATGCGGACATTTATGGCGCTGGCGAATGTGAGAAGATTTTCGCGGATGCTTTGGCCAAGACGAGTATCAAGCGAGAAGACATTTACATCCAGTCGAAAGTTGGTATTGTTCCAGGAATTGAGTATAACTTTACCAAAGAGCATATTATCGAGGCAACGGAGGGCTGCATGAAGCGCCTTCAAGTTGATTACTTGGACTCGCTTTTGTTGCATCGTCCAGATACTCTGGTTGAGCCAGAGGAAGTGGCAGCAGCCTTTGATGCGCTTGAGAAATCTGGTAAGGTGCGTCATTTTGGTGTCTCAAATCAAAATCCTGGACAGATCGAGCTGTTGAAAACTGCAGTGAAGCAGCCTCTTTTGATGAACCAGCTGCAGCTTTCCCTGACAAATACTGGCATGATTGACCAAGGCTTCCATGTTAATATGGCAGATGCAAGAAGTTTGGATCATGATGGCGGAATTCTAGAGTACAGTCGTATTCACAAAATGACAATTCAGGCATGGTCGCCCTTCCGCTTCGGCTTCTTTGAAGGCTTCTTTGTGGGAAATCGCGAAAAATATGCAACGCTTAATGACAAGCTGGATGAGTTGGCTGCCAAATACAAGGCAACACCAGATGGAATTGCCATTGCTTGGATAAGTCGCCATCCTGCAAATATTCAAACAATTATCGGAACGGTTAATCTCAATCGTATTAAAGCCGTAACGGATGCTAGCGACATTGTCTTAACGCATCAGGAGTGGTATGACCTCTATCTGGCCGCTGGAAATGACTTGCCTTAAAAAGTGAAACAAATGCACTTTTGCCCTTGAGTAGGAAATTTTTATACAAAGAGACAGGCTAGCTGGTCTTGAAGCAAGAGTTAGCAAATTTAAGAAAATATTGTTATAATTAGAATTATAACAAGGTTTGACGTAGCCTAAAGTGCGTTAATTAAAGAACAGGCTTTGTAAGGCAAAGTCTTGGAGGTAAAATGAGCTTTACAGATGAAACCATGCGCTTTGATCTCCATGATTTCAGCGCAAATGAAATTGAAAACACCTTAGCTTCGGTTTATTCGACTTTGGCAGATAAAGGATACGATCCGATCAATCAGCTGGTGGGGTATTTATTATCAGGGGATCCAGCTTATATTCCTCGTCAAAATGAGGCACGCTCGAAGATGAGTCATCTTAATCGTGATGATGTTGTTGAAGAGCTGGTCAAGTCTTACTTGAAAGCAAACGGAGCAATGCGTTGATCGGACGATTAATGGGACTGGATGTCGGCAGCAAGACAGTGGGTGTGGCCTTGTCAGATCCGCTGGGAATTACGGCACAGCCAGTTGAAACAATAAAAATAGATGAAGATGCTGGAAATCTGGGTTTTGATCGTTTAGCAGAATTGCTGGCTCAGTACAAGCCGACCAAATTTGTGCTTGGCTTGCCCAAACACATGAACAATGACGAAGGTGTGCGTGCCGAAGCGAGTAGAGACTATGGCAGGAAATTGACGGAAAAATTCGGACTTCCAGTAGATTTTCAAGATGAGCGTTTGACGACGATGCAGGCGGAAAAGGTTTTGATTGATGGCGGAACGCGTCGCAAAGACCGGAAAAAATACATCGATAAGTTGGCAGCGGTTCTGATTTTACAGAATTATCTGGATGCAAACCGTTTCTGATGACAATCACTTGTTATAATTTCAGCATTTGCTGCTTGAGCATTTATATGCAGAAAGCCGCAAAATGACTAATAGAGATATGGAGAAACAATCTATATGACAGATCATACACATGATTATGATCAGGCTGAGGAGGACGAGCGCCAAATCACCTTGATTGATGACGAAGGAAATGAGGTTCTTTTTGAAGTCCTATTGACAATTGATGGTCAGGAGGAGTTTGGGAAAAACTACGTTTTATTATTGCCGTCAGGACACGAAGATGATGAAGATGTTGAGATCTCAGTGTATTCATTTACCCAAAATGAAGACGGCACCGAAGGAGATTTGATGCCGATTCCTGAAAATGCTGAGGATGAGTGGTCAATGATTGAGGATGTCTTCAATCAGTTTCAAGAAGAAGTAGGTGACGAAGGCTAGGAGATCTTCAACCCTAATCTGCGCCTGCTGTTGTTGATTTGATTGGGGTGCAGATCCGCCAATATTCTGAGCGGTTGAAGCGTTCATTAAGCTAGAGTTATTTATTACGAAAAATTAAACTTAAGCTTGTTTTTACAGGCTTTTTTATCTTAATTGTAAATCAGCACTTATTTTGTTAGAATTTATACATCAGCTTTTTTACTGAAAGGAAGATGCTTGGACGAGAACAATGAAAACAAAAAAATGACTTATCGTCGTAGTACGCGTCATTTAGATAAAAAATTTCACAAAGTCGGCTTTGAGTCAGAAGACAATGATTTTCAGCATCAACTCTCTAGAAAAGCTTTGACACATGACACTGATTTTGACGAAGAAAGCGAAAATGAGAGGGAGTTGCCGATTTCTCGATCTTCTTTCTTCTCGAACAGTTTTTCACATCTTCAGCTTTTAATTTTTTCTGTCATTCTGAGTCTCACATTCTATAGCTGTCCTTTTTTCAATCGTGTTGCCACTGGTTCTGCCGCTGTAAATTTATATGCTGGATTTGGCATGAATCATGGTGTAACGCCTTACAATGAGCTTTTTGGATCTTCTGGTCCGCTTTTCTACTTGGTTAATCAAATTGGCGCAGCTACTGGCTCAACGCTGATCTTGTGGCTATGTGAGATCATTGTCTTATGGGGCTCAGGCGTTATGGCTTTTGATATCATTCAGGAAATGCTGAACAAGAAATCTTTATCCACTGTCATCGCTGCATCGACAATGTTAGCAATCGCAGGAATTTCGCTGGGTGGTGATCAGGGGATTGTTTTCGCGCTTCCATTTGCACTTTACGGCGTGCGTGTGCTTAACCGCTATTTCATAGATGACAAGGCTGTTAAAGACGAAGTTTTCATCTTATTTGGTATTTCCGGCGCTTTGGCTAGCCTTTTCTTCCCGTTATTTTTGGTAATTTGGGTAATTGGTGCGCTCGGGCTTTTTGGAAGAAATATTTCTCTGAGAAATTTTGGGCGCGGATTTTATCAGCTGTTGGCAGGTGTTTTCGGTTTTCTGCTGGTTTTTTCAGTGGCAGGTTATTATACTTTGACTACGCAGATCTTTTTCCCGACAATTGAGCAAGCTGTGATCCTGCCTTTTACTCACCTGAATGTCTCGGCTTCCGGCGCAATAAATCTGGCAATTTCATTGCTTCTTGTTTTGCTGTTCGGGCTCTTGTCCAGCTGGTTTTACGGCTTTTATTATGCGGCGAACGGCAGCCATCGCATTTGGTCAGGCGTGCTTTTGTTTGTCGGCATATTGAGTTTGATTTTTGTGTCATTCATGCAGAGCTACTCTCCAGCCTTTGCGCTGGTCATTCTGCCCTTTTCATTCATGTTCATCGGTTTGCATGTGGATCGTGAAATGCTTAGGCAGCGCTCCTCATTTGGAGAAGCCCTTTCAAAATATATCCGAGCTGCCGCAATTCTTCCTGTGCTTGGCTTGATTTTTTTGGTTGCTTATCCAGTGGCAGACACGATGTTGAATTCCAGCTATATTTCCTCAGAAAGAGCGGTTGCAGCTTATGTCAAGAAGCAAAGTACTTCAAGTGATCAAGTGACCGTGCTTTCAAATAGTTTAGAAATCAATCGTCTGGCTAGACGAGCATCTGATGTGACGTTGCCGCCTTCTTACTATCCAGCTTCATACAACCAAGCGGTGAGCATCAACATTTCTACTGCAAAAAGCAAGTATGTTGTGGTGGACAATAAGCTTGATTTGTCAGATTCTCTGAAAAGCATGCTTAGCTCTAACTATAAGAATGTGAAGTTTGGTGACACACACTTCAAAATTTATCAGATAAAGTAAGCCTAATGAACAGCTGCGCAAGCATATAAACTGAGACATAAAACATTAAAAACCGCTTGAAATCTCTTAAAAAGAGTTCATGCGGTTTTTCTCTGTAAAATAAAGGCGATTGGCCAAAAAAGCATAACAGCGGCTGCAAGATAATTCTGCTTTGAATTATCGAATTCTAACTCGATTTGATTGTTTCTGATCTCTGTTCTCGCAATGATGGGGCTTCCGATTTTACTCAGTTTGTACTTTTTCTTTGAAATCGGCTTTCCTTTTGTTGTTAGCTTACTGTTCGTATAAATGGTCACTGGAAACTCAATTGTTCTCGAGTTTTTCTCCTGTAATTTTTCTTTAACAATTATTCTGTTTTTCTTGACTGTTTTGTTAAAGTTGTCATTGGGATGGATAATCTCATTCGCGTAGAGCTGGTAGGGATTTTTATTGCGGCCAGTATAGCTGGGGAGATAATCCGGCGTAGGTTTCTGGACGAGTTCTAAGGCCTTGGCTTTATCTTTCACAAAAAACGAAGACTTAATATCCTTAGCATTTTCAGTCGCAAGAATCGTGCTTGTCCCCGATGTGAGAAAGTTTTCGGTTTTACGCCAGGCGCCCAGGCTTGTGAACATCAGAAGAATGACCTGGATGATGCCTGCGGAAACAAACAATAGATTCGCCTTTTTGACATTTGAAAGTTTGAAGAAGAGGTAGATTGCGAGTATCGTGACAGGCACAAAGAAGCGAAATGGAAATTGGACAAGTCCTACAAGCGGGACTTGTTTGTCTATTAAATGATTCCATGGGATGACACTAGTGGAAAGAATGAGGAAAAATGTCAAAATCGAGAAAAGAAATCTGTTCATATTGTCCATTATCGTCCACTTTGTTAAGAAATAAGCGACAACTAGAAATAGAACGATCAGCAAGGAAATAGGGTTGATGAGCCAATAGTAACTGTTCTGATTGATTGTGTTGGAACTCATTTCTTTGTTTACGAATGGCGCAATCAGATTATTTTGCTGAAAGGCCGTGAAAAAGGCTGCCCAGATGTTGAGTGTCAGCAAAATGAACAGCAGTATTTCTCTCAAGATTTGGCGAAGAAAGCTGAGTTTTTGACTGCTTCGGAAAAGCCCGTATGCAAAAACAGGAAGGTAAATCATTACAAGAATTAGAGCAGACAGCATATGTACTTGAAACATCAAGGCTGTCAGTATTCCAAGCTTGAATTTTGGAAATTTGCCGCCTTGTAACACTGGGAATATGATGCTTAAGCAGAGCGGCATGATTGCAGCTCCCCAGCTTGAGAAGCCTTGTCTTGTTACCCAGTACAAAACAGAAAAAGTAGACATGTAAAATATTGCACCGTAACAGCTTTTCAGCTGTGTCACATGCCCTGCTTTTAGGAATTGAGACATCGATAATCCCGAAATTAGAAACAATATGAAGTTGGATAGCATTTGGTAAATGAACCAGTTTTTACTGATCAATACCAGCAGGCCGTGTAAATAGGCCAGATATGGGCTGTAAAAGGCGTTGACGATTCTTCCGGACTGTTGAAATCCGTATAAAGAAATGAAATATTCAAAATTCCAGTGTTTTATTTGTTCGGCTGTCTCAAAGAAACGATTGAAATGAAAAATGGCGTCGGAACCTATGATCATTGACTGAGTCAGAAGCTGGGGAAGCAAGAAAATAAAAGCCGTGGCGGTGATGATTAGGAATGTCTTTTGTTTCTCGCTTAGCTTATTATTAAGTATCTCTTTCAAATGTAACATCGGCTGCGCATCCTCTCATCTAGTTTATATAATTGCGGGCGATTTGTTCTTATTCAAAAATAAGATATTAGAGATATTTTGACATATTTATTGCAAAATGTTTGCATTTTATCATGAAACTTAAAGTCGAGTAAGGCGCGCGTGATACCTTGCTTTCAAACATATGAACAAAATATCAATTTGTGTCCGATAATTCTCATGAATTAGGCGAGTGATTTGGCTGATTCCTATAATGGCGGGGTTTAGAAGCCTTTTATTTTTTAGACACTTACTTAAAAACGTTTAATTGTTTAATATCTGGAGAGTTTGAATTTCTCGAAGATTAGAAAATTAGACTGGCGTTGAGCTATACTGCGACTTCATTTTTAGAAAAAAAGAACAATAACATTATAAAAACATGAGATAAAAATGCGAATTAAGAAATGATTGCAAATACTTTAAGATTGTGATAAATTTAACTTGTATCAAAGAAAAGGAGATTAGAAAATGAAAGCAGCAGTTGTTCGTCAGACCCCAGATGGGTATGCAGATGTAGTCGAGAAAACCCTTCGTCCTATTAAGGATAACGAAGCTAAGCTCAAGATGGAATATTGCGGCGTTTGCCACACTGATTTACATGTGGCATCAGGCGAGTACGGCAATGAGGCAGGTACAACCCTTGGTCATGAGGGTATTGGTATTGTCACTGAGATCGGAAAAGATGTAACGTCGCTTAAAGTTGGCGATCGCGTCTCAGTTGCCTGGTTCTATGAAGGCTGCGGTCATTGTGCCTATTGCGTATCTGGCAATGAAACTTTCTGTCGTGAAGTTAAGAATGCTGGCTACACAGTTGACGGCGGTATGGCTGAAGAGGCAATTGTGGTGGCTGATTACGCGGTAAAGGTTCCAGACGGACTTGATCCGATTCAGGCGTCATCATTGACTTGCGCAGGCGTGACGACATACAAAGCAATTAAAGTTTCCGGCATTCAGCCAGGTGAGCCGATTGTAATTTTCGGTGCTGGAGGACTTGGAAATCTAGCGATTCAGTTTGCCAAGAACGTGTTTAATGCTTATGTTATCGTGGTTGACATTAACCAGGACAAACTTGATTTGGCAAAGAAAATTGGTGCAGATGTGGTTATCAATTCTGCGGAAAAAGATCCGGTTGACGCCATCAAAGCCGCAACGCCAGATAATCTTGGTGCACAGGCATCAGTTGTGACTGCCGTTGCGCGTGTAGCCTTTGAGCAAGCTGTATCCTGCCTGCGTCCAATGGGAAAAATGGTAGCAGTTGCATTGCCTAATTCAGACATGTCACTGTCAATTCCTACGACTGTTTTTGACGGCGTACAGGTAGCAGGTTCACTTGTCGGCACACGTCTTGACTTGAAAGAGACATTTGAATTCGGACGTCGCGGATTGGTTAAGCCAATTGTTGCAACTCGCAAACTTGAAGAAATCAATGATATCATTGATGAAATGAAGGCTGGAAAGATTGAAGGCCGTATGGTTATCGACTTCACCAAATAAATATTCTCAAAAGGGGCGAATGACTCGCCTCTTTTTTTCCTCTTTTTCTGAAAATCTCCATTGGAAATTGATACAGCGAAGGATGTTTTCAGAAAATGAAAGAATAGGATTGAAATTTTGAAAATCTATTCACAAACTCTTGACAAGTTTCTGAAAGAATGTTATACTGTTTTTTGTGATATGTTTCACAATAGGCTATCATTAGTACTATTAAAAATATAGAAAATTTGATAAAATAGAGTCGAAATTAAAAATGTTCAAGGAGGAACAAATGGCAACAACAAAAGCAGTAAAGAAGGAACTTACCGCTGAAGAAAAAGCTGCATTAGTAAAAAAAGCAGAGACTTATACTGGCAAGCTTGTAGACAAAGCAATCCTCGCAGTCAATGACTTCAAATTCTATGCGCAGGAAGACGTTGATAAAATCGTTGCAGCAATGGCACTGGCCGCATCTGAGAATTCACTGATGCTTGCACACGAGGCACACGATGAGACAGGCCGCGGTGTGGTTGAGGACAAAGACACGAAGAACCGCTTCGCCTCTGAGTCAGTTTACAATGCCATCAAGCATGACAAGACTGTCGGGGTTATCGAAGAAGATGCGGTAAAAGGTTCTGTGAAAATTGCTGAGCCGCTGGGTGTATTGGCAGGTATCGTGCCTACTACCAACCCGACTTCAACGACGATTTTCAAATCACTTCTATCTGCAAAAACGCGTAACTCTATTGTGTTCGCATTTCATCCGCAGGCTCAGAAATCTTCAGCACATGCTGCAAAAATTGTTTATGACGCCGCTGTTGAAGCTGGTGCACCAAAGGATTTCATCCAGTGGATTGAGACGCCAAGTCTTCAAAATACAACTGCCCTGATTCAGAATCCGAAAATCGCGTCAATCATCGCGACTGGTGGACCCGGCATGGTGAATGCAGCGTTGAGTTCAGGAAATCCTTCGCTCGGTGTTGGTGCAGGAAATGGTGCGGTCTACATTGACTACACAGCTGATACGGAACGTGCAGTTGAAGATCTGCTTATGTCAAAACGTTTCGACAATGGGATGATTTGTGCAACTGAAAATTCAGCCGTTATTGCAACGGAAGTTTATGACGAAGTAATGCAGAAGCTCCAGGAGCAAGGCGCTTATCTGGTGCCTAAGAAAGATTATAAGAAGATTGAAGACTTCGTCTTTGTGAAGCGTGAAGATGGTTATGGTGTGACTGGCCCTGTTGCTGGCCGTTCCGGCCGTTGGATTGCCGAGCAGGCTGGGGTTAAAGTACCAGATGACAAAGATGTCCTGCTCTTCGAATGCGAAAAGAAGAACATCGGCGAGCCGCTCAGCTCAGAAAAACTCAGCCCGCTCTTGTCTGTTTATCGCTCAGATGACCGCGAGCAGGCCATTGATATTGTGCTTGACCTCTTGAACTACCAAGGCGCAGGTCATAATGCCGCCATTCAAATCGGCGCTCAGGATGATCCATTTGTGAAAGAATACGGTATTGCAGTGAATGCGTCACGTATCTTGGTCAACCAGCCTGATGCCATCGGTGGTGTCGGCGACTTCTATTCTGATGCAATGCGTCCATCATTGACGCTGGGAACTGGATCTTGGGGGAAAAATTCGCTCTCGCACAACCTGAGCACATATGATCTTTTGAATATTAAAACAGTGGCTAAGCGTCGTAATCGCCCACAATGGGTTCGCTTACCGAAAGAAATCTACTACGAGAAAAACTCAATCAGCTACCTGCAGGAATTGCCGCATGTTCACCGTGCTTTCTTGGTTGCGGATCCTGGAATGGTTCAATTCGGCTTTGTGGACAAAGTGCTCGAGCAGCTGCAATTACGTCCTAAACAAGTTCAGGTTAGTATCTACTCAAGCGTTAAGCCGGATCCAACACTCAGTCAGGCGATCGAAATTGCACGTCAGATGGATGAATTCAAGCCTGATACTGTCGTAATGGTCGGCGGCGGATCCGCTCTTGATGCTGGAAAAATCGGCCGTTTGATTTACGAGTATGCTTCACGCGGAGAAGTTGATTTGGCCGACGACAAGGCGCTCAAATACCTCTTTGAAGAATTTGCTCAGAAGTTTATGGACATCCGTAAGCGTATCATCAAGTTCTACCACCCGCACAAGACACAGATGGTAGCGATTCCTACAACATCTGGTACAGGTTCAGAAGTGACGCCATTTGCCGTTATCACAGATGATGAAACTCACGTGAAGTACCCATTAGCCGACTACCAGCTGACTCCTCAGGTGGCCATTGTTGACCCAGAGTTCGTCATGACAGTACCTAAAAAGACTGTGTCATGGTCAGGTATTGATGCCCTGTCACATGCGCTCGAATCTTATGTCTCTGTCATGTCTTCAGATTACACCAAGCCAATCTCGCTTCAGGCCATCAAGCTGATTTTCAACAACCTGACAACCTCTTACCACTACGATCCAAGTCATCCGACAAAAGAAGGACAAATCGCACGCGAAAACATGCATAATGCGGCTACCTTGGCAGGTATGGCTTTCGCCAATGCTTTCTTAGGGATTAATCACTCATTGGCTCATAAAACTGGCGGCGAGTTCGGATTGCCTCACGGCTTGGCCATCGCCATTGCAATGCCTCATGTGATCAAATTTAATGCCGTCACCGGGAATGTGAAACGCACACCTTATCCACGTTACGAAGTTTATCGTGCACAGGAAGACTACGCGGAAATCTCACGTTTCATGGGCTTT
The DNA here is from genome assembly GCA_031285775.1 of Streptococcaceae bacterium. Taxonomy (GTDB): domain Bacteria; phylum Bacillota; class Bacilli; order Lactobacillales; family Streptococcaceae; genus Lactovum. The sequence continues at coordinate 12,223 of JAITVN010000022.1, forward strand.
GCCAACATCAATGACTCTGATGAGCAAGCAGTAACGAATCTAATCGCAGAAATCAAGAAGTTGACGGACAGCATTGACATTGACATCACGCTCAGCGGCAACGGCGTCAAGAAAGAGCACCTCGTACGTGAACTTGACCGCTTAGCTGATCTGGTTTACGATGATCAATGCACACCAGCTAACCCGCGCCAGCCAAAGATTGAAGAAATCAAGCAGCTACTGATGGATCAATTATAAGATGTGAGGCGCGCCCGTAAAGGGGCGTAGAAATTAAGGAAATCATAGGTTCTGTGCGCAGCACAGGTTCTAGGATTTATCTAATTTCCTAGCCCCTGGCGCACCGAACTCAATTATAAGATGAGAGGCGCGCCCAGCTCAATTACAATCAGTAAATCATAAATCGCATCCTCTCAATAGTAATTTATTGAGAAAATGCGATTTTTTTGTTTCCTTAAAGAAAAGTTAAATAAACTGAAAGATTAGTAAAATTATAAGCCGTGTTTAAGTTGTCAAGATTATGATCTTTATATCAACAGAAAGGAACACTTCTATGGATTTTATCAGACGAGCGTGGCTCTTCACGAAAGCCAAAATATCTAGAACGATCTTATTAATAGTCGCATTTACAGCAATTTTAGTTTTTGTCTTTTCAGGTTTAATCATCAACAGCGCGGCGAATAAATCAATTGAGAATGCAAAAACTGCTGCTGGCGCGACAGTTTCTTTGTCTGTCAACATGCAGAATGTTGTCAAACAGGCTCAATCTACATCTTCAAGTTCAAGCACAGATTCGAGCTCAAGCTCCGATGAGGGCGAGCAAAACGGCCGCTTTAACATCACAATGCCTACGATTGAAGAATCTACTGCGCAGGAGATTTCTGAGCTGGACAATGTGTCCTCCTACAATTTCAGCTATTCTGCTTCGGCGGATGCATCCTCTGGAATTACCAAGGTTTCTGAGTCGACGACAACATCAAGCAATGCTGAAGGCTCTAACGGTGGGATGTTTGGCGGGGGCGGCGGTCCTGGCGGTCAGTCTCAAGGAGATTTCACGATTCAAGGGACGAATGATTTGTCGACAGATTCAAGCTTCAGCTCTAGCTATGAACTAATTTCTGGGCGAGCGATTGAGGCTTCAGACGAGGGGACAAATAATGTCGTCATCGAGTCAACTCTGGCTGAACAGAATGACCTAAAAGTCGGCTCGACCTTTGTTCTGACAGACAGCAACAGCCAGACGTATACCATGACGATTGTCGGCATATTCACGACGACTTCGAGCAGCACGCAGCAGTCGATTGCATACATGAACACGATGTACACAGCTTTGTCTGTGCCCAACGCCATAAAACAAACAACAGGTCAGATTTCGACAGCCAGCTATTCTATGTCTAATCCAGCGAAGTCTTCAACCTTTGTGAAGGCTGCCAATAAGCTGGTAGATGATGATACATTCCAGGTTTCAGCTGATACTGCCGCTTATGAGAATGTCAAAACCTCACTGGGCAATGTGGCCAGCTTTGCAAAAAACATTGTCATTCTTGTCGCCATTGCGGGCGCCATCATTCTGGCGCTGATTGTCATGTTGATGGTACGCGAGCGTCGCTTTGAAATTGGCGTCCTGATGAGTCTTGGAGAGGCAAAAGCCAAGATTGTCGGTCAATTCTTTGTGGAGCTTTTCATGGTGATGATTGTTTCGGTGGGCATCGCGACTGCTGCGGGAAATGTGGTCGGAAATGTGGTTGGGCAGCAGCTTTTGAAGCAGGAGACGACGAGCGCACAGACAACAGGTATGCAGCGGCCGGGAGGAAATGGCAATGCGGCTGGAAATGGAACAGGACAGTCGATGGGAAATCCTCCAGCAAACGGCGGCGGCTTCATGGGCGGCGCAGGACGAGCGTTTGGCTTCGGCCAATCAAGCGCTCAAATAAAGGCACTGGAAAAGCTGGATATTAAGACGTCACCATCTAAAGTGGCTTTGCTTGTCGGGATTGCAATTCTGATTACGCTAGTTGCTGTCGGACTTGCTTCAATCGGCATTCTACGCTTGAATCCAAAACAGGTGCTGACGAGCTGAAATAAGATGTGAAACACGCCCGTTTTAAAGCGTGCCATTCGACTTAGCGCTTTAGCGCTATAGTGAGAATGGACAGCGGCGGCCGTAGGCCGTAGACAATTTCAGAAGTTTTAGCTTCTAGAAATTGCTAGGGCTTTAGCCCTGTGTAGAAATTTACCACCGCAAGCAAGGGAAAGCGATCTCTAAGCGCTGAAGCGCTTAGAACCTGATTAGGGAGCTTGAGCTTCTGCCGTAAGGCAGGTTCTCGAGTCATCTGATTTCCTAGCTTCTGGCGTGTTGAACTCAGTTGAGAGAGGGAAAAAATATGACATTAAAAATCGAAAATTTAACCTACTATTATAATAATCCTGATGATTATCTATTTAAGGATGTGACGGAAGAATTTCTTCCTGGAACGATGTACGCGATTCTGGGACAGTCAGGCTCAGGGAAAACGACCTTTCTCTCGCTTCTGGCAGGACTGGATACGGCAAAGGGGGGGACGATTACTTTTGACGGCAAGCCAGTAAAGAAGATGGGCTTAACCTCTTATCGTAAAATGACAGTTTCTACAGTTTTTCAGGCCTATAACTTGCTGACTTATATGACTGCCTTTCAAAACGTCAAAACGGCCGTCAAAATTTCTGGCGTTGACTTCCCGAATGAAAAAGAAGCGATCACCGAAACCTTAGCAAAAGTAGGGCTTGGAGAAGACTTGATTCACAAGCCCGTCAGCAAGCTTTCAGGCGGACAGCAGCAGCGGGTTGCCATTGCGCGTGCGCTTGTGCTCAACCACGAAGTCATCATTGCTGATGAGCCGACTGGAAATCTGGACGAAGAAACAACTGCACAGATTGTCGAGTTATTCAAGAAAATCGCGCATGAAGATAAGAGAATTGTCATCGTTGTCACTCACGAAAGTGAAGTGGCTGAGGCTTCTGATGTGGTGTATCAATTGAAGCACCGAAAATTTGAAAAAGAAATAAGTTAACGAAAAGTGACTTCAGATTGATTGAAGTCACTTTTACGTTTTATCGAATGCTTAAGACCTGTAAATTCAGTCACTTTTAGGGTGTCATTTTTTACGGTTTCTTAACTTTTCGAGAGATTAGAAGAGCAAGTACCAAAATTGCCCCGCCAGCTAATATGATTGATAAGTCGTTGTGGTCACTGGTTCTTGGAAGAATTGGTTTATTCGGTTTATTCGGATTGTCAGGATTATTCGGCTTATTTGGCTTATTTGGTTTATTCGGAATATTCGGGATTTCTGGTGTATGACTATTTGTAATTACAATATTTCCAGGATTGTCATTATTGACCGAAATGGTGTAGCCTTTAACGCTTCCGACTTCCTTAACTGTATATTTGATTGTTTTTCCAGCAGATTTTTCTGGCAGATCTTGCCAGGTCTTGGTCCATTTATTCCCGTTATCAAGTGTTACAGCTTCTCCAAGGGCTTTATCATCTGCATAGAGCTGAACTTTGATGCTTGCAGGGCGTAAGGCATCTTGGTTGTTTTTATCATTCCAGGCCTTAGTCACACTAATGCTGGTTTTTCCTGGCGTGTAGCTATTGGTAATGTTGTAGCCGTCGTAGCTGCTGCTGTAATCAGCCACTTGATTCTCTTTGACGGTGTAGAGAATTTTTTGTCCCTGATTGAATTTCGGCAGATCTGTAAAGCTATATTTCCAGTTGTCTGCTGCACTGACTTCTTTAGAATCAATGATTTTTCCGTCGGCAAGCAAGTTGACAGTGATTTTATTTGGGCGCTTTCCGTCTTGATTGTCAGCATCTTTCCAGAGCTTCTGTCCTTCGACTTGCGTTTTCTCAGGTTCATGCGTGTTGCTGATGATGATATTTCCCGGACTGCTTTCACTCTGGGTGACGGTGTATCCGCTCGGCGCCTCAACCTCTTTGACAGTATAAATGATCTTTTTGCCTTTGGACATCTCGTCTAAATTTTGCCAGTTTTTTGACCAATTGTTTGCTGCGTTTAGGTCGACAGGAGAACCAAGCGCTTTGCCGTCCGCGTAAAGCTGTACTAAAATACCTGTAGGACGCAAGCCGTCTTGATTGTCTTTGTCATTCCAGGCTTTGGTCACGCTGATGCTTGTCTTGCCCGGCGTATAGCTATTGGTAATGTTATAGCCATCGTAGCTGGTTGAGTAATCTGTGATCTTATCTTCTTTGACGCTGTAGAGGATTTCTTTTCCGTGACTAAATTTGGGCAGATTTGTAAAGGCGTATTTCCAGTTATCAGAAGCGCTGACTTCTTTAGAATCAATGATTTCACCGTCAGCAAGCAGATTGACAGTGATTTTATCAGGACGTTTGCCATCTTGATTGTCAGCATCCTTCCAAATCTTTTCGCCTTCGACTTGAGTTGTTTCTGGTTCATGATTGTTGCTCAGAATGACATTTCCAGGATTATTTGCACTCTGTGTGCTGGTATAGCCGCTTGGCGTTTCAACTTCTTTGACTGTATAGTTTATGGCTTGACCGTTGGACATCTTTTCTAAGTCTGCCCAATTATGTTTCCAGTTATTTGCCTCATTCAGCTCAACTTGTTCACCTTTGGCAACGCCGTTTGCATAAAGCTGGACGAAGATGCTTGCAGGGCGAAGACCGTCCTGGTCATCTTTATCGTTCCAGGCTTTGGTCACGCTGATGTTGGTTTTCTCAGTTGTGTAGCTGTTTGTGATGCTGTGACCGTTGTAGTTTGTATTGTAATCACCAATGCGATCTTCCACGACGGTGTAATTGATCAGCTCTCCATTCGCATATTTCGGCAAATTGTCAAAGCTGTATTTCCAGCTCTCATTTTCGCTTACCTCAACTGTGTCAACGACTTTTCCGTTCCCGAATAGATAAACTTTGATGCTGGCTGGTCGCTTTCCGTCCTGATTATCATTATCATCCCAAGATTTTTCACCTTCAACTTTTGTCACTTCAGGTTCATGGCTATTGATAATGACATTTCCAGAACTACTTACATTTTGCGTTGAGGTATAGCCGCTTGGCGTGCTGACTTCTTTGACAGTGTATACAATTTTCTGACCATTGGACATCTCGTCCAAATCTTGCCAGTTGTAGGTCCAATTGTTTGTCGCATTCAGTTCAACTGGCGCGCCGATTTCTTTTCCGTTCGCGTAAAGCTGAACTTTGACGTTTGTAGGACGCTTTCCATCCTGATCGTTTTTATCGTTCCAGGATTTCGTCACGTTGAAATTGGTTTTGTTCGGCGTGTAGCTGTTTACAATGTTATTGCCTTCATAAGTTGTGCTGTAGTCATCAATACGATCTTCAGTTACTGTGTAATTGATCGCCTGTCCATTTTCATTTTTGGGTAAATTAGTGAACGTATATTTCCAGTTGTCACTCGCTTTTACATCAATTGTGTCGACAATTTTTCCATTGGCCAATAGATTAACGCGGATGCTTTCTGGGCGTTTGCCGTCCTGGTTGTTTTTATCATCCCAAATCTTTTCTCCTGAAATTTGTGTAGTTTCTGGCGTATGGCGGTTCGAGAGGATAATGTTTCCCAGATTATTATCATTCGTTGTGGAGACGTAGCCTTCGGGAACTTCAACCTCCATCACGCTATAAATAATCTTCTGTCCGCCGTCTTTCTTCTCGGGCAAATTTTCCCAGACATGATTCCAGTTATTTGCTGGATTTAATGTAACAGGAGCGCCGTAGGCTTGCCCGTCAGCAAAGAGCTGTACCTGAAGGCTGACTGGACGAATGCCATCCTGATCATTCTGGTCATCCCAGGATTTTGTTGCACAGATACTTGTTTTTCCAGGAGTGTGCGTATTTGTTATCGTGCTGCCGTTGTAGGTGGTCGTGTATTCTGGAACAGAATCCTCGGTCACTGTGTAATCAATAAGTGTTCCATCGTCGTATTTCGGCAGATTGTCAAAACTGTAAGTCCAGCTGTTGTCTGAGCCGGCAGAAACCGCTATTGTCTGAATGACTTTACCATTGGCCAGCAGATTGACATTGATTGAGTCTGGACGTTTTCCGTCTGAATTATTATTGTCGTTCCAGATTTTCTGCCCTTTGACATTGGTCACTTCTGGTGTGTGAACATTTGTGATGACCACGTTTCCAGGATTGCTGTCGTCAACTGTAGTTGTGTAGCCAGGAATCGTGCTGCTTTCTTTCACAGTGTAGCTAATTGTCTGGCCTGCGGATTTTTCAGGCAAATCATTCCAGACGGTGTGCCAATTGTTGCCGGCGTTCAGCTCAACTGGATCGCCTTTGGGCTGTCCATCTGCGTAAAGTTGGACGAGAATGCTGGTAGGACGAATGCCGTCTTGGTTGTATTTGTCGTCCCAGGATTTTGTGACATCCAGACTGGTACTGCCAGGCGTGAGTTTATTAGTGATATTGTAGCCATCGTAAATGACGCTATATTCAGAGACAGAATCTTCAGTAATCGTGTAGCTGATCAGCTGGCCGTTTTCATCATTTTTAGGTAAGTCTGTGAATGCGTAAGCCCAATTGTCATTAGCTGAAACAGTTTTTGAATCCTTAAAGACACCGTTAGCCAGCAGTTTGACTGTGATTGTATCTGGACGCTTTCCATCCTGATTGTCATTGTCATCCCAAATCTTCTTGCCGCTAATGTCTATTTTGGGTGACTCCAGCTTTTTATCGACAATTGTTTTCTGCACGGCCATATCTGTTCCGAAATCCTCAGGTGAGATTTTTATCTCTTCAATAGGTGCATAACCGTCAGGTGCCTGGGTCTCTTTGAGTGTGTAATTGTCTTTCAGCAAGCCGGAAAGTTCAGCATCGCCGTTGCCGCCAGTGGTAATAGTGCCGAACAAAGCACCGGTTGAGTCGCGCGTCACAGTGAATTCCGCCCCAACCAGAGGATTACCAGCCTCATCCGTTTTATGAATTTTTATACTGTAATTATAACCTTCACCTCCGCCGCCGGCTCTCTGATAAATGATGTCAGAAACGCGTTCATCCACGAGAGTATTATTGGCTCTCAGCTGGGACCAGTTTCTAAAAAGCTCGCCATTAGCCAGTGCATGATTAATATTTGTTTTGTATTCGATCCGATAACCTTCGCCGTTGATATTGCCGAAATCAACCTCAAAGCTGCGTCCGTCAGCCGCAATCTTAACAGGAAATTGTGAAGTGACATCTGACACATTTGTCAACTCTTGAAGTCCAGTCGACTCATTGATTTTCCAAGTTCCTTTGGAAATAACAAAACTTGAAGGATCGTAATAAATACCGTCAGAGCGTAAACTATCCCAGACCACTGCATCTTGATAAGTGGCGCCTGAAGCATTGACACGGAGCACAAATTGAGCCTTACTTCCCTCATCGTTGAGGAAATAGCCGTATTTCATGAACTTTTCATCAGTACTGTCGCCGAACTTTCCATAATTCACATCTTGAACAGGCTTTTCAGTCCCATTTTCAGTGAAAGTAATGGGAACTTTTCCATTTTCTTTAACTTTTTCAGTATCAATACGTACAGTCAGGTGCAAAGATCCTTTTACATCCGAATGCGTTTCGGCATAATCAGTATAAGTCATGGTCAGCGTCTTGGTTGCTGGATCAATGACCGCTTTGGCTATGACATTTCCATTCGCATCTTTTACATCAAATGTCTCTCCTTTGAGGAACTTGATGTTGTCAGAAAGTTTGATGGTCGTCTGATCCCCAGCTTTAACCGTATTGTTGGGCAGAGTAAAGTCGAAATTCATCTGAAAATCGGTGAATTGATTGACATCATTAATCGGATTCCCGTTTGAATCGGAAAGTGTAGATTTTGTAATGATGTTACCGATCTCAGCACTTGCAATCGCGATTAATGCCGGTGCGCGCGGCTGATTTTCAGTATTTGTTGTAGTTTGCGGCAGCAGCGAATCCGAGCCGGGAGAGTTGGCTGTTTCCGCACTCTGACTTGTCGTCACAGTAGTTTCAGTCTGCTGCACCTCATCTTCCGAGTCAGAGATAGTGCTTGATTCTATTGGAGACTGGTTCGTGTTCGTTGTGGTGGAATAGGCAACATTACTCATTGTTGAGGTTGCCACAGAGAATAAAAGCACAAACAGTCCAAAAATAACTCTTAATTTCTTCATGTTTTTACACACTCCTTATAAAAACTTTATTGATTACTATAGCGTTAGATCATTGCGTATAAATACTATTTAACACAATGTGTCCAATTATATAGTAGCACAAATAAAGATAAAATGTGCAAATATGCTTAAATTTTGCGAGAATTATCATCTTTCTGCCAAAATAAAGAGCAAAGTCGAAACTTTGCTCACTGTCACACGATTATTATCTCCAGCTTACTTAGTCTCAACTGGATTATTCATTTTTCACCTCATATTTAGATCCTGGTATTGGATTGAAGCTATAGTAAGTCATTGCCATATTTCCACCACGACCTCTAATGTATTTGCCGCCTTCAGCAGCAAGTAGCGGTGTCCCGCTGATGTTATTTCGATAAGTTGCCATTGCTTCATTGTAGTTGCCTACGCGCCTGTCATCGCGAATGCTTCTCCACAATAGAAAATCTCCTGTTCATTGCTGGGTGCAAAAAGTAGTCCTGCAAATCGCCAGCCTTTACCGCTAAATTCGTTGGAGGTATAACTATCGTGCAACCTTAAAGTTCTCACGTTTTCAGGCGGGTATGTTGCGAGTGGAAGCGGCTTCACATCTTCTTTGAGCATCAATTTCTGCTCCCTTTGCTTGATAATCCTTCTAGCTTCTTTAACCGTGATAGAATTCTCATCTGTTTCACTGTCGTATTCAGCAGTCAGATGTTTCATTTCAAGATCACTATAGTCTTGGCACTTTCCATGGAGCCATCCTCCTTCAGGAAGTTGAAGTACCTTGTCATCGTCTGACAAGTCTAGAAAAGGATCGTCACTGACCACTTTGTATTTTCCGGGAACCTCTTTTAATGTTGCGGCACTCGCCTGATTTGCTCCTCCAAGCATGATCAATGCTCCCAGTGCGACAGCTATTCCGAGTAAAACTTTTGAATGTCTCATTTTTAGAACTCCTTTCTTCGTTCTATATTTATAATATGTGTCAATGAATCGTGTGAACAAGCTTAAAAGTAGGAATAAAAAAAGCTAAATAGTATTTTTATTATCCCCTAATCATTATCTTATATTATCCTCATTTGCTTGTCAAAGAAATCGCCCAGGTAAGATTTCGGAGACACAACGCCAAAACAGTATTCCAGAGAAGCTTTTGATATAATTAGCGAAGAAATGTCAGAAGCTGTAGAAAAAGTAGAGTTGAACTCAGACGAGCGCGTGGATTATCTCGTACGTGAAAATCTCAAGATTATACAATCTCGAGAAGTCTTTTCGTTCGGTATTGATGCCGTTTTACTGGCACGTTTTCCGAAAATTCCTAGACGCGGCTTAATCCTTGATTTATGTGCCGGAAATGGTGCAGTTGGTTTGATGGCTAGCGCCGACACCTCAGCTGAGATTGTTGAGATTGAGATTCAGTCACGCTTGGCTGACATGACCGCTCGCTCAATTGCCCTCAACTCGCTGCAGTCGCGTATTGGTGTGGTTTGCGACGACTTAAAAAATGCAGCGGCTTATGTGGCCGCCTCTACAGTGGATCTTATTTTCTGCAATCCGCCCTATTTCAAATATTCCACAAACAAAGGCCTGAATGAAAAAGACGCGCTGACAATTGCTCGGCACGAAGTCGCAACAGACTTTGAGTCTATCTGTCAGGTTGCCCAAAAACTTTTAAAACCTGCAGGTCACTTTGCTTTGGTTCATCGCCCTGAACGCTTTATTGAACTAATAGACACCTTGCGCAAATACGACCTGATGCCGAAACGCATTCAGTTTGTTTATCCCAAAGTGGGCGCCAAGGCAAACTTGATACTGATTGATGCAGTGAAAGGCGGGCGATTGAGTGGAGAAAAAATCCTGCCGCCGCTGATAGTGAGAGATGTTAATGGTGATTACTCAAGTGAGATCAATGAGATTTATTACGGCAAAGAAAAAAACTCAGATTAACCGAGTTCGTGTTCATAATTTGGGTGGACGTAAATTTTACAACTGAGTTTGTAAAAGATCAGCCAGCCCAAAAAGTTACCAAGACAAGCATGAATAATTATACAGTTTTATCCTAGAATTTCTGTCCACATTTCTTCAGCACTAAAAGCTTTACCTTGGACTAAATGTCTTTAATCCTCGAAAACAGACTCAAATGCTTCAATCGCTACCAGGTCAATGCTGTCAAACTCCACAGGCGTTTTTTGTTTCGGATATTTCACGATAAACATGCTGTCTTCAGGGTTAAAGCTCACTGTCATCATGATTTCGCCTTCGCGTTCAAAATTGTAAGTTGTCTTGGCATTTTCTTCTTCGATAAGCTTGTTTAAGCGATCCAGAATCGTTGTTAAATGAGATTTCATAGTCGAAACTCCGTTTCCTTTGTTTTAACCTAAATGTACATTTAGATACATTTAGTCCTTTTTCTCAGAATCACGCTCGCTCGTAGAGGCAGCAGCGTCATCTTCTTGCTTTATTTTACCATATTTCGTGAATTTTTCCACAAATGAGAGCCCACTTTCACGCAAATCTTCATACTGGGTCTTGAAACCATTGGAAATTTGGTCACCCATAAGCTTAAAATCGCCGCTCATGCGTTTGCCGAAATGTTTGAAACTGTCGGTCGCCCGCTCGATACTCGGCACATAATTCTCAATCATAAAGGCATAAAACTCAGCGACCTTACGTCCAAAGTTCTCAGAAGAAATCTCATAAAGTTTCTTGTCGAACTTTTCCACGTTCATGGACAAGTTTTCCGTGAGCGCTTGAACAGTTACAGGCACAATATCATCCTCACTGTTGAAAAGATAACCAAATTGCGCATCGTCAACTACCCGCGTCAGGTAAGGATTTCTCCATGCTAGAATTGGCGTACCTGCAGCGATTGCCTCAGTAAACGTCAAGCCCTGAGTCTCACTGGTTGACGCCGAAATAAAGAAATCAGCCGCCTTATAATAATAGACTGCTCGGTCGTTTTCCACAGCTCCGACAAATGTCACAGCCTCCTGCAAATCAAGCGATGATACCAGCTCTTCCAGCTCATCGCGATAAGGACCGTCTCCCACAATGATGAGTTTGGCCTTAACCGAATGCAGAATCTGCGGCATAGCGGCAATCACAGCCTGAATATTCTTTTCCTGAGAAAGCCGGCAAAGGCTCAGCAGCAGCTTTTCATCCGCGCTTACGCCTAACTCCTCGCGGAGCTTTTTTTCATCTGCAGCCGTGATATCAGGACGCGTAAACCTTGTCAGCTCAATTCCTGTAGGAATGACCCGAATCGGAATTTTCACGCCATAGTTGACGACCGCTTCTTTTGTCATTTCTGACGGGCAGATAATCCCTTCGGTGCCGAATAAAAAGGTTCGGATGATATATTTGACCATGCTCGGACGAATCAGGTGTCCATTGGCAATATAGTGCAGATAATCTTCGTATTTAGTGTGCAGTGTGTGGACCACAGGAATATGCATACGATTGGCGACGATTTTTCCCAAAATCCCCACACCAAACTCAGTTTGTGTATGAATGATATCCAGATCATAGTGACGTGCGATCTGAAGAGCTGTCGGCAGTCCCACCATAACCATACGGCGCTCGGCAATTGACACAAAAGGCACGCTGCGCAGGCGGATGATGTTCTGTTCCGCATCTTTCTCGTCGTCAGATGCAGGATCAGTTGTGGTAAAAATATAAACAATGTGTCCCTGGCGGGTCAACTCATCACGCAGCGTCTTGATTGACGTTGACACCCCGGAAATCTGCGGGAAATAAGTGTCTGAGAAAATACCGATTCTCATAGCTCTAATACCTTTCTGTATGCGGCTACCAGCTTTTCAGCGATCGTTTCAATATCGCGCGACTCAGCAACCTCATAACCTGCGGCAGTTTTATCAACTTTGCCTTCTAAAACTTCCTGAATTTCATCCACGAAATCGTCCACTGTCTTCCCGAAAGAAGCGGCACGCGCATCAAGCCACCCGTCATAAACAGGAATATCACGAACAATCGTCTTTTGATGACTGGCGAGCGCTTCAAGCACAACGATTCCTTCGGTCTCTTCACGACTTGGAAAGAAAAATGCATCGGCAGCAGTCATCGCACCCTCAAAAACATCTCCTTTGATATAACCAGGAAACTCAACATTTGCAGTATGATTTTTCTTGACAATGCGCCGTACCCAGCCGGGAATTGTCCAGAGATTCTGGTAGCCGAACCAGATAAAACGCACATTCGGCATCTTTTCAGCCACCTTCACAAACTCGTCAATGCCTTTACGTTTGAAATAAAGCGCCGCTGTGATGACCACCTTTTCATCAGGTTTGATGTTAAAATGCTCGCGGAAAACACTCTCCTTAGCATCAGACTGGACATATTTTGCCAGATCAATCCCGTTTGAAATCGGCAGTATCGGGCACTTGACACCGTAACCGCGAATCAGACGCGCAGAATATGGCGTAGGCGTAATCACCAAATCTGCAGCCTTGTAAAAATGCATCAAGTACATCTTGAAAAAGGGCGCAAGCAGATTTGAACCAATAAAGGAATTTTGAAAGTCTTCTTTTGTCGAATGACCGTGGAAAATCACTTTTTTTCCGGCCTTTTTGGCGCGACGCAGCATCTTCCAGCTGCTCGGGCCGTAAGTATTGAGGTGAAGCAAATCATAGTCGTCATCTGGATCACGTGTCCAATCAACGCCCATCAAGTCAAGCATCCGCTGCTGATGCTGCAGCGCTCGGCCGATTCCGCTGTGGGACAGGAAGTCTTCTGCCTCAAGGTAAAGTAATACTTTCATTGACATTTATTTTATCATAAAATCTTTATTTTGAGGTTGGTCTTGCCTTTGGCTGGAGTATGATAAAGGTTGGGAATAATTAAGAAAAAAGGCTTTTAAGCCTTTTCTAGATTAATTATTATTGCCGGAGTCACTATTTGAACTGTTGTTTGAGCTCAGATCTGATGTGGTTTTGTCAAGTTTGACAGAGATCGTTTTTTCCTCAGAACCACGGTAAACTGTGAGTTTGATGGTATCGCCGACATTGTATTTATAGAGTGCTGTTTGCAAGTCGGTACCAGTTGTAATAGGAGTATCGTCAATTTTTGTGACAACATCTGATACTTTCAACCCCGCATTGCTAGCTGGCATACCATCAGTTACTTTTACAATAAAGGCACCCTCAGTAACAGTCTTAGGAAGTTTTAGATCAGAGATAAACTGTTGCGGTAAACTTGATAGATTTCTCATCTCAATACCTAGGGCTGGTCGGACAATCTTACCATCTTTTTCAAGTTTGGAGACAATATTTACGACATCATTTGACGGGATGGCAAAGCCCATGCCTTCAACTGAAACATTCTGTCTTGATGAACCAGTAGCGGAAATCTTGCTGGAGGTAATACCGATGACCTGGCCATTAATATTGACAAGTGCACCACCGGAATTTCCGGGATTAATTGCCGCATCAGTCTGAAGTGCATTCGCAGTGGATATCGCATCACCAGCGTCATTTTGCATGCTGACGGTACGTGAAAGGCTGGAGAGAATACCCTCAGTGGCAGTGTTTGCATATTCACTGCCAAGTGGTGAGCCAACGGCGATGGCAGGTTCACCAACACTTAATTTTGAGGAATCCGCGAATGTGGCGGTCGTTGTGACATCTTTGTCGTCAATTGTTAAGACGGCCAAGTCGCTGTAAACATCGCTCCCAACGACTGTGGCAGTGGTTTTTTTGCCGTTTGAAAGTAGGACTTCTAAGGCTGAATTCCCTTCAATCACGTGATTATTCGTAACGATATAAGCTTTACCATTTTCTTTCTTGTAAATGACGCCAGAACCCTCGCTTGCGCTCTGAGCGTCGCTGAGGTTATTGACATCTGTGCTTCCCTGATAGTTTAAGACCGAAACAACAGCATCTTTAATGGTTGAAATCGCTTTTGTAGTATCGGAGCTAACCTTGACGTTGACTGTTTTTATCTTACTGTCAGTTGAGCTGCTAGTGGTTGTTGTACTTGTGTTCGCTGTATTGTTTCCTTGAGTCGCTTCATAGATGGCGCCGCCGGATAATGCGATCGCACCTCCTGCGATTCCCGCTAGCAGCGTCTTTACTACTGTTCCTTTAGCCATGTTACTCCATTCTTTTGTTTAAATAGTTACACAAATTTATTGATAATATTTTACTTAGTTGGTCTTAATCATAGCTTAAATAGTTGGGAAAAGAGAGGGGGAAGTTCAATATTTTAGCTGGCGTTTATGAAAAATGAAAGTTTTGTCCTGTGCATGGGGAAAAAAATCAAAGATTCTGGTCAGGTAGAGAGGAAAATTTTCCACAATTGTGTAGAAAAGTGAATAAAACATGTGGAAAAGGAAGAATTTTTCCACCGAATTGTGAATGAAAACTGGAAAATGTGGAAGAATCACGCTTTCAGCCCCTTTTCAGAAGTGGAAAAACCAAGATGTGAGGCGCGCCCGTAAAGAGGCGTAGAAATTTAGGAAATTGTGGTTCTGCCCAACGGGCAGGTTCACAATTTATCTAATTTCCTAGCCTCTGGCGCGCTGAACTCAGTTAAACCAAGATGTGAGGCGCGCCCGTAAAGAGGCGTAGAAATTTACCCCCGAGGGGGAAAGCGACCTCTAAGTGCTGAAGCACTAAGAGTCTGCTTAGGAAATTGTGGTTCTGCCCAACGGGCAGGTTCACAATTTATCTAATTTCCCCCCCTAAGCAAGGGAAAGCGACCCGTAAACGGCTGAAGCCGCAACGGTCTGCTTACTAGCCTCTGGCGCGCTGAACTCAGTTAAACCAAGATATGAAGCGTCCCCGCAAAGAGGCGCAGAAAGTGACCGACAGACAGGCTAAACTTAACTGTTTTTGTGGTAAAATGAAACCATGAAAACTAGGATTATTGCAGTTGGAAAGCTAAAAGAGTCTTATCTTCGTGAGGGCTTGGACGAGTACAGCAAGCGAATGAAGGCCTTCGGCGGTTTGGAAATTGTCGAGCTTGCAGATGAAAAAATTCCGGAAAATCCGTCAGACAAGGAGATTTCTGCGCTGAAAGTTCGTGAAGGTGAGAAAATCTTGGCAACAATTCACAAGGATGAAAAAGTGATTGCGTTGACACTTGATGGCAAACTCCTAACGAGTGAAGACTTAGCAGCTCAGTTGTCCAATTGGCTGACATATGGGGCTGCAGGTATTAGTTTTATCATCGGCGGATCGCTCGGACTGTCTGAAGCTGTCCAGCAGCGTGCGGATTTAAAACTTTGTTTCGGGCGCATGACCTTGCCGCATCAATTGATGCGCTTGGTGCTGGCCGAGCAGATTTATCGGGCAAATATGATTAATCGAGGAAGTACCTATCACAAATGAAGATTGATGATTTAGAGCGGATTTTTCTTCAGCATGAAGATGCAGATCAGGCGCAGAAAATGTCGGCTTATTTACTCGGCAGATTTCCGCACTTCGGTATTCAAGCGCCGCTGCGCCGCAAGTTGACGAAGGACTTTATTTCTGGGGAAGCAGCAAAGCAGCAGATTGACTGGGATGTGATTGATGCGCTTTGGGACAAGCCTGAACGGGAGTTTCATCAGCTGGTCTGCGATATTTTGATAAAGATGAAGCGGGATTTAAGGGCAGAGGATTTTCCAAAGATCAAAGAACTGGCGGTAAGCAATTCTTGGTGGGATTCGGTCGATGCCCTGGTAAAAAGTTTTCGGCACAGGGCTTCTACGGAGCTGGAGATCAAGGAAATCATGCTGGCCTGGTCAACTGATGAAAATTTTTGGATTCGCCGCATGGCCATTACGTCACAGCTTTTGGCTAAGGAAAAAACGGATCGCACGCTGTTAACAACCTGCATTGTGAATAATTTCGAATCGGACGAGTTTTTTATTAACAAGGCAATTGGTTGGGCGCTGCGTGATTATTCAAAAACAAACCCGGATTGGGTTCGAGATTTTCTGCTTGAATATGAACTTGAACTTAATTCGCTGTCTAAACGTGAAGCAAAGAAATATTTGTGATAAAATAGTGAAAATGTCTATTGAAAATTATAAACCTGACTATTATTTAGAGGCAATCTACCAACTTGATGCCGAAACGCTGCATGAGATAGGAATCAAGCTTGTTTTGGCGGACCTTGACAATACGCTGACCGCGTGGAATAATCCAGACGGCACGCCAGAAATGCGTGCCTGGCTCAAAGAGATGAAAGCGGCGGATATTCGTGTGGTTGTCGTGTCAAATAATCATCGTAAGCGTGTCAGCAGGGCTGTTGCGCCTTTTGGAATCGACTTTGTGAATGATGCCTTGAAGCCTTTTACGAAGGGAATTCGTCAGGCGATGAAACGCTTTGATGGTAATCCGGAGACAACCATTCTCGTTGGCGATCAGCGGATGACGGATATTCGAGCGGCTCATCGTGCGGGTATTCTCAGCGTTCTGGTCAAACCTTTAATTGAATCAGACCATTGGCCGACGCGCTTTAATCGTTGGCGCGAGCGACGTGTTGCTGCAAAGCTGTTTGATAAATATGGCGCGCCAGTTTATCAGCGGAAATTATTAAATTGAGCTGGAAACCAGAAAACATAAATCATTTATACGAAAAAAGCACCGAAATTTTCAGTGCTTTTTTCATTCAACTAGAGGCTTGAGCCTGACTGAGTGCCCGTTTCGGGGGTGGTTGCGTCATTGGAATTGTTGTTTGAGTTGGAATCACCGCTTTCTGAGCTGGCGCCGCCTTGTACATCTGGGCTGCCATTAGGCGGTGCTGGCATTTGTCCATTTTGTCCAGGAAATTGGCCTTGATTTTGGCTGTTGTCAAAATTCTGAGTGTTGGCAAAATCTGGAAGCTTATTATTCGTATTGTTATTGGCGTGTCCAAGCGTGTAACCGCCAGCAGTTCCAACGATTAAAGCAACAACAGCAGTGGTTAAAATCGCCCAACGTTTTTTGAAAAAGCGGCCGATTTTTGAGAGAAATTTGCGCATATTACCTCCGTAGCTTCTTGATGAAGACCTGATGGGTTAATTGAGTATTTTTGCTGTTTAATTTCGATCTTCTTAGAAGTTTTAATTGATTAATCAGTGGCAGCAGCCTGCTAGATTTATTTGGATAAGTGTGTGAGAGGCCTGATAGTCCAACGACTAGAAAAACAAGCCCGATGCCGACGGCGAGTATCGTTTCCAGCAACTAATATTCCTCCTTTTATTGTTATCTAGAATTATAAGACGATAATCTTAATATTGTCTGAAAAATAACAAAATTGCGCAGCTGTTTGAAATAAAAAACGCTCTGAGTCAAATTGCTCAGAACGTTAGGCTTTCAAAATTTAACTATTCGAAGATTAGTTGGCTAGGACTGCTGGATCGGCTTCAGAGCTGATGCTGATAGAAATGTTACCGATTTGGCTGCTGTATGAACTGTTGAGTTCATCCATTGATTGCGCTTGAACAGTTTTCCATGGACCAGCGCCAAATGGGTTTTGTGACATGGCATTGCTCACCTCAGAATCAAGGACTTCCAAAGTGTACATGTTGTCTGAATTGAGTAATATTCTGCAGGATGATTTCATGATGTCGCTGATATCTTTTGAGCCGTTTGTTCCAGAGCTTCCGGTATTCAAAAGATAAATCGTGTCAGTCGTGCCCGTGAACACTTGGAAAGTCGGTTTTTCATCTTTGATGTCCAGTTTGTTAATGGCCCAAGCAGCCAAAATCTGAGCAGAAGCATCTGTCAAATTATCCGTTGTGATGGACTTAATACCGGTAGAGTTGGTATTCGAGGATGAAGATGGGATAATTTTACTTGAAGATGAACTGCTTTTTGAAGTTGAACTGCTTTTGCTAGGTGTGGAACTGCTTGATGATTTTGTTGGTTTTGATGAACATGCTGTAAGTAAACCTGCACTGAGGATGAGTCCCAAAGTAATTATAATTATTTTATTTTTTCTCATGATATCATCTTAACAGAAAATGGGCAATATGTCCATTTTTTTGTTTTTATCTGTTGATTTTATGGCAATATTGTGAAATATTATTTCAGTCACGGACGAAAACGACTATGCTATAATAGGATTATGACGAATTCAACCTACATTGTGATGGATTTTGAAACGACAGGATTTTCTCCTCGAAGCAACGAGATTATCCAGCTTGGTGCGGTCAAATTTGACGGGAAAAATGAAATTGGACGTTTTGACCAGCTTGTCAAGCCTCAACGCTCGAGCGTTAGTCCGCAAATTACACGTCTGACAGGGATTTCACCATCAGGTCTGATAGATCAGCCGAAGCTTGACGACGTTTTTGATGATTTTGTCGATTTTATTTCAGGAGAGCTGATTGTGGGGCACAATATCGGCTTTGACATGAGTTTTTTGGATTACGAGCTGGAAGCGCATCACCGGCGGGAATTTTTCAAAACTTATGATACCGTGACGGGAGCCAGAAAGAAGATGCCTTTTCTGCAGAATTATAAGCTTTCGACGATTAAGTACTTTTTTAATATGAACATGAAATCTCATGATGCGCTGAATGACTGCCTTATCACGGCGCGTCTTTATCAATGGCTGGAGCTGGAAGGGAATTGATTTGAAAACTTTCTCCAAAATGATAATGCTGCTTTATTTCATCTTTTTGATTTGGCTGATTGACCTGAAGTTGTCCTTTCCTATTTTGGACTTTTTGGACACAAGGCACGTGACAAGCCTGAATCTGACTCCTTTTCAGAATACAGGCGGTACGTTTGAAATCGCGATGAATGTCATTGCTTTTCTGCCTTTGGGTGGACTTTTGGCTGCGGCGAGCAGGAAATGGCGTTTTGACCAGCAGCTCTTGGCGGTTCTGCTTACGAGCTTGTGTCTGGAAGGGCTTCAGTACGCACTGGCGATTGGTGCGGCCGATATTACGGATGTTATAAATAATACATTTGGCGGATTGCTGGGGATCGGAATCTTCCTGTTGATAAAGAAGCTTTTCGGAGAGAAAGCGGCTTCTGTTTTGGCGATTCTTGTCAGTATTGCAATAGTCGTCCTTGGGGTTTTAATCAGTCAGACCGACCTTCTAGGTATTAGGATGATCTTGTAAAGATGTGAAGCGCGCCCAGTTTGAAGCGTAGAAATTTAGGGAGTTGCGGGTCTGCCTGGGAAAGAACCGCAATTCATCTAATTTCATAGCTTTAGGTGCGCCGAACTCGGATTAAAAAATTAAGAAAGTGAGAACAAATGAAAATAGCAATTGATGCAATGGGCGGAGATTTCGCGCCTGAATCTGTCATAAATGGTGTCAACCTGGCCAAGAAAAACTTTCCGACTTTGGAATTTTTGCTTTTCGGGGATGAACAGAAAATTCGCTCACTGCTTGAAAATGAGAAAAATGTGGAAATCGTGGCAACCACTGAGATTGTTGATTTTCACGACGATCCGCTGCGCGTGGTTAAGACAAAAAAAGATTCCTCAATGGTTCGCGCGATTCAAGCGGTTAAGAAAGGCGAAGCAGATGCAGTCTTGTCTGCGGGCTCAACGGGAGCTTTACTGACTGCTGGCTTGCTTCAAATCGGACGAATTAAAAAAGTAGAGCGTCCAGGACTTTTGACAACTCTTCCGAGCGCTGATGGTAAAGGTTTTGACATGCTTGATTTAGGCGCAAATGCCGAGAATAAGGCTGAACATCTTCGCGACTATGCCATTTTGGGTTCATATTATGCGGCACATGTGCGAGGAATTAAAAATCCGCGTGTGGCGCTTTTGTCAAACGGTTCAGAAGAATCTAAAGGTTCGCCGATGATTAAGGAAGCACACGAATTAATTTCTGAGCTTGCTGGGATTAATTTTATTGGGAATATTGAATCTCGCGATATTTTGACTGGTGCTGCGGATGTGGTGGTGGCAGATGGTTTTACTGGAAATGCTGTGTTGAAAGCCATCGAGGGAACCTTGTCAACTATGTTTAAACTGCTGAAGTCAACGATAAAAAACGGCTCTCTGAAAACGAAAATCGGCGGTTTGCTGATTAAAAATGATTTGTCTGACTTGAAGAATATGGGGTCTGGTGTCGGCGGCGCGGTGCTTTTTGGACTGAAAGCGCCTTTGGTTAAGGCACATGGAAATTCTTCGCCGGAAGCAATTGCGGATGCGATTGGTCAGCTGCAGAAGATGTTGGAGACGGATGTGGTTGGAAAACTGGTGGTGCATTTTGAGGAAAAAGCATTGCCTTGAGTAATTGAACAAAAGCTGCACTTACGTCTTGAAATTCAAGGTTTAATGAGAGAATACTAACAAAAATACTAGGGAAATTGCGTCAAATAAGGCTTTCCTAGTTTTTTTGTATCTTTCTTGACAAAGGAAAATGGAAGCGCTATAATTGGTTTAACGTTAAACCTAATATAATTATTCTTTCAATATGAGATTGGAGATACCAATGGAAGCAATGCCTCCTATTCTGGAAACAGCACCAAAGAAGCGAATGGGTCAATTGTTCAAAGAGAAACTGAAACATAATGCTTCGCTGTACTTGCTGCTGGCACCAGCCACAATTTTGCTGATATTATTTGCCTATGTGCCGATGTATGGGCTTTTAATGGCTTTCAAGGATTATTCACCTGCAATTGGGGTTTGGGATAGTCCTTGGGTTGGCTTCAAATGGTTCATGCAGTATTTCAACTCTTACCAGTTTTGGCCAACAATTCTGAATACGCTGAAAATTGCGCTTTACAGTATTGCTTTCGGCTTCACACTTCCGATTGCGCTGGCCTTGATTTGTAATCAGATTCGTGTGCAGGCTTTCAAAAAGTTCTTTCAGGTCACGACTTATCTGCCACATTTTATTTCAACCATGGTCATGTGCGGCATGATTCTGCTCTTCCTCTCGCCTTCGTCTGGGTTGATTGCCAATGTTCTGCATATCTTCGGCGCCAAGATGCCTGATGTGATTGGAAATCCGCATGCCTTTGCCAGTGTTTATGTCTGGTCGGATGTCTGGCAGCATGTCGGCTGGAATTCGATCATCTATTTGGCGGCCTTGTCGGCGATTGATCCGACTTACTATGAGGCAGCTACGATGGACGGCGCTTCGCGCTGGCAGCAGATGATTAAGATTGATTTGCCGCTTTTAATTCCGACGATGATGATTATGCTGATTTTGACGGTGGGGCAATTGCTTAATATTGGCTTTGAAAAAGTTTTGCTGCTGCAGAATCCGCTGAATGCGTCTGGTTCTGAGATCATTTCCACTTATGTCTATAAAATCGGCTTGCAATCCTTCCAGTACTCTTATTCGACAGCGATTAACCTTTTCCAGACCGTGATAAATCTGGTGGTGCTCTTCACAGTGAATTTTCTTTCACGTAGATTGACGAAAACGGGGTTATTCTAAGATGTGAGGTGCGCCCGTTTAGGGGCGTATTAGGGGCGTAGAAATTTACCCCACAGCGGTGGGGAAAGCGACCTCTAATCGCTAAAGCGATAAGAGTCTGCTTAGGGAATCTAGGTTCTGCCTTTAGGCAGGTTCTAGAATCATCTACTATCATTGCTTCTGGCGCGCCGAACTCAGTTACGAGGTAAATTGAAAATGAAAATGAAAAAATCGAAGAAAGCGACCACGACTGGAGAGAAAATATTCAACGTGGCAATATATGGCCTAGCAATTCTGCTAATCCTGTTGATTGTTTATCCGCTCTGGTTTGTCATCATTGCTAGCTTCTCCAATCCGCAGGATGTGGCAACTGGTGCGGTCTGGTTCTGGCCGAAGTCTTGGAGCCTTGAAGGCTATAAAACACTTTTTGCACAACCATTGATCTGGCGTTCTTATTTTAACACAATTTTCTACACGCTGGCGGGAACTGCCTTTGGCTTGCTGGTCAATATTCCTGTTGGTTACGCCCTGTCGCGGCGCGATTTGTTCGGTCGGAAATGGATTTCACTGCTTTATGCGCTACCGATGTTCGTGACAGGCGGGCTGATCCCGATTTATCTGGTCACGAAAAACTTCGGCCTGCTCAATACAATATGGGTTATGATTATACCATTTTCTGTATCTCCATACAACATCATCGTGGCGCGGACATTCTTCAACGAATCCATTCCCGATGGCCTTTGGGAAGCGGCTCAAGTCGACGGGGCGGGTACGCTAAGGTACTTTGTACAGATTGTCCTGCCGCTGTCGAAGGCGATTCTGGCAGTTATCGGGCTGTGGACGGCAGTTGGAATTTGGAATTCTTGGTTCAATGCGCTGATTTACTTGACCGACCAGAACTTGCAGCCTCTGCAGTTGATTTTGCGGCAGCTCCTGATTACCAATCAAACCTTGCAAAGCCAAGCAACAGGCGACATGGCGCAGCAATTGCGACAAAC
>JAITVN010000093.1 GCA_031285775.1 Streptococcaceae bacterium
TCTCGTCTATTTTTAAAATAGGCTAGCTCCGCATGAAAACCGAAACACTCATGGCTATATTTTCGGGTGTGTCGCAACCTCACGCTTCATTGCTATATACTGATTTTCGCAGTACTAGAATATCTTAGCAAAGTTCGTGAGCTTTGTCAATAATATTGCTTCATTTTTATTTCTCCAGAAAACAGACCTTTTCTGTGTTATTATCAGGCAACTAACGATCGCACTAGCTTTCTTCCGACAAATAGGCAGCTCCACTGATGCACTTTGCTTATACAGCTCAAAAGAAAGTCCCGTTCAATCGTTTTCCCTTAGCCCTTAAACGCAACACCTTCCTTTATCCAACCAGCAGATATTAGACGATTCACTTCTGAAAGATTCGTCGTCCAAAGATGGAAGCCCTTAGGATTCATCACACGGTAAACATTAATTCCGCCATTAGGAGCAAACCAGCCAACCCCTTCATCTTTCCAGCCTAAACGAATGAGATGATATCGTTCAGCTACATTGGCAGAATAAAGGTGTTCACCGCTTTTGGGATTGTAGCAGCGAAAGATTGGAGTACCATTATTTGCACTGAAAAATCCGACGCCTTCGTATTGTAAACCAGCAGTGCGTAAACTTTCTGCCTCATAATGATTTGCTGTAAAGAAATGATCACCATTTTGTGAGTTATACAAGCGATAAACTGCACCCGCTACCGCTGGAATTGATGAATCCGGTAGGAGAGCTGGGCGCTGAACTCCCCAGAATGCTATATCTGCCATACTCCCAGTATGGCGTGACATCTGTTGAACTTTAGGGTTTCCTGCAACATTTTGTTCAAGTGAGGTAAAGGATTCCCCAGACACAGCAATGACAATCCCAACATGCCCATAGTTTTCGGCCCCACCTGTCCAAACTGCTATATCTCCAGGCTTAGGCTTTGTTTGACTTTTGGAAAGACGTGTAAATCCAGAAAAGTCGCGTCGTGTGTAGTCAACTGCATTGCCGAATGTTCTCCTTCCGAAGAGAAATTCTGAATAGGCCATTGTCAAGTCTACACACTGAGCGCCGTAAAAGCCATCAACATCCAAGGCGCGGCCTTTCTGGTTATTTGCCCATATGAGTGCCTGCTGTATTGTTTTGTTGTTATTTCTCGCCCTCGCGAGTGGAGGGACTCCTTCCACTGCAGGCAATCTCCCGCTCTCAAGCTGCAAATCCTCACTGGCGGCCGCATCATCAGTAGCAGACCTTTTCTCTATTTCTGCGCTTCCCAGATCCTGGTTTACGTTTATGCCTGAAAGGCTCTCTGCTGATCCATTTGCTCCAACTTGTATCGCCCCGCATACCAATAAAGCTGCTAATAAACACTTGGCCCCTCGTCCAAGAACATTTCCACTCATTTTTTTCTCCTTGTATTTTCAGTTACCGGCAGAAAAGCTATTTCGTAAGTAGACAACTGTCTAGAAAGTTATTTTTTTCGCCTTACTATTTAATACGTATTTTAGGAGGAAATGTTTCAGAAAAAACTGATCATTCATGAAACAGTGACACAAAATCGCATTTTTGCTGTTTCAAAAGAAAAGTAACTCAAGATCTAGCGTTTTGAGCCATTTTTTAAGGTCTAGCTCTGATCTTATTGTATAATTGTAGGAAAAACTTATCATTATAACATCGTTTTATTTTGGAGGGCTATGACAGAGATTATAAATAAAACAAATCAGGAATTCGGCAAAGTATTTCGGAACTTCAGGAAAGGCAAAAAATTTACACTGGCAGAAACGGCTGGCGAAATCCTATCACAATCCCAACTGGCACGTTTCGAACGCGGGCAATCCAAGCTCTCAACGGACTTATTTTTTCAAATTCTTCAAAGCATTAATGTTTCCGCCCAAGAATTTGAAGCCACATACAATGCTTATGTTGCCTCTGATAATGACACGCTCAGCTCCTTCGGAATTAACCAGGCCTTTTTATCCAAAAATATAGCCGAGCTTGACTTTTATTTGAGTGAAGCAAAGAATAAGCTGAAAAAGGAACCGAAAAAGCTCAAACTGCAGCTCAATAAAATTATCGTTGAGGCTGTTATTTTCCAAACTAATCCTCGGAAAAAGATCCCTAAACAAGATTTGGAATTTCTTAAACACTATCTGAAAAACATTGATATTTGGGGTGACTACGAGACAGGATTGCTGCAATGGACGACCAACGCCTGGGATTCTTATACTTTGGCTTCGCTTACTTCTTCGATGCTGGCACCTGTTCGATTAGGGCAGAAAACTTACCAGAACGAAGTCTTCCTCATCCAAACTGTTTTAAATGTCATCAACGCCTTCATTGAGATGAATAACTTATTTCAAGCGCAGCGCTACATCAATTTCCTTGAAGAATGGGGAATTAGTGAATACTTTCTAAATGAGCGTTTGACTCTGAATTGTCATCGTGCACGACTGATTTGGAAATCAGGAGATGAAGCTGGTTTAGAAATGCACAAGAAGAATCTGGAAATTTTTAATTATTGTGGCTGCTTTAATTTGGCAAAACTAGTGGAAGCAGAAATTGTGGAAATGGAAGCGGAAGGACGCAATAAGAGCGCTCGCAAGAATACATTTTATGGGAGAAATGAAAAATGATGTTTAAAGAATTCAGAGATTTTTTGGCCGCACGCAACATGCTTGACTTGGCTGTCGGTGTTATTATTGGCGGCGCGATTACAACGGTGATCAAATCAATTGTAGACAATCTGATCAATCCGTTGATCGGTGTTGTTATCAGCGAGTCAGCGCTAAAGAACTTATACTTCAAAATCGCCTCGGCAACTTTCTATTATGGTAGATTTTTGAGTGATCTGCTCAATTTTCTGATCACTGCATTTATCGTTTTTCTGATTATTAAATTCATCAGGAAAGCTTTTCCAACAAAGCCTGCCAATGAAAAAGTTGATGAAAATCTAGAGACCTTAAAGGAAATCCGCGATTTACTAAAAGAGGAAAGATCATAATCATTTTTTGCAGACTTTCCACTTCATTTTCATAACTTTAATGAAAGTGAAGGCTGCTTTTCAGGCTTCATAAACTCAAAAAAGAACCGCCAACAAACTTGGTGATTCTTTTTTTTTTTGAGTTTTTTCATCTGAGTTCAACGCGCTAGAGATTATGAAGATAGATAACCCGTAGAACCTGCGCTGCCCACAGAACCTACGAATTCCTAATTTTCTACGCCTCTATACGAGCGTGCTTCACATCTTATAATTGAGTTCAACGCGCTAGAGGCTTTGAAAATAGACAATCCGTAGAACCTGCGCTGCCCACAGAACCTACGAATTCCTAATTTTCTACGCCTCTATACGAGCGTGCTTCACATCTTATAATTGAGTTCTGATTATTCTTTGACATCTTCAATTTGATGCGCATCTAGCTCCAACGGCGTGCGGCGACCGAACATGTCAACTTCAACCTTGACATGATCTCCGTTAACGCCAGTAATCGCGGTCTCCATTCCTGCAAATGCACCTTCAATGATACGAATCTTCTTGCCGACAAAAAGATCAAAGTTGATTTCCTGAGGTTCTGCATCTGCAGTCCCCATCCCACGCAAGATTTCCTGGATTTCTTCCTCGAAAAGCGGCGTTGGTTTTGAGCGATTTCCGTGAGAGCCGACGAATCCTGTAACGTTCGGTGTATTACGCACAACAAACCAGGCTTCATCGGTCATATTCATTTCTACAAGCACGTAACCTGGGAAAAGATTTTCTTCAACATCTTTCATTTTCCCGTTAACTTCTTTTCGGACAGTTTCCATCGGGATCTCGACGCGAAGTATTTTGTCAGCCATATTGTAGGTGTCCGCCCTCTCAAGTAAGTCTTCTTTGACTTTCTTCTCGTAGCCTGAGTAGGTTTGTACCACGAACCAGCCTTGGTCTAAGTTAATTGAGTTTTCATCCATTTTTTGTTCTCCTTTTTGCCAAAAGAAAAAGCCCTTCGGCAATTTCCTATAGTTTATCACAATTTATTTATAAATGGAAGCGTAAAGGATATTATCTTATCCAATCCGTTTGTAATCAACCAATCAAAAAGCATAATAAAAATCATGAAGAAAATCGTATATTCAACGACCATCCAAAAATCATGCCAGCCTTGCTTTCGGCTTGGCCAAGTGGTCATTTTCATTTCGTGCCCGATAGAAGCTATAAATTTAAACATCTTATCTCGTTTCCTTGTGCAAAGTGTGCTTACCGCAATGTTTGCAAAATTTCTTAATCTCTAGTCGCTGCTCATGTCCATTGGCTGAAAGCTCAATTGAGTAATTTCGTGAGCCACAAACAGTACAGGCTAAACTTCCTTTTTTTAACATCTTGCTATTCTAACAAAATTATTTAAAATTGGCAAATGACTAATACCAATGATGTTCGATCCAAAAATTCCAAGCGACGACCCACGAACCTTGGTAACGTTCATTAATATAGGCTTGCGCCAAGGCATCCTGTTCGGCAGGCGGCGTTCCTGGAGGCATGTTTGCCATCTGATAGGCACCATACATGATGCCGTTGACCGCTTCGTAGTTTCCGCTGGATTCTCGCGCCACAATATTAGCCCGCGCCTGATCCTCTGAGATGTCTAAATTCGTATACTCAGAATTGGCTGGGGTAAAGCTTCCAGAAGGTACCGCAATGGCTAAACTTTCTTTTAGTTTCTGGTCATCTTGATCCATTTGGACAATGGCAGATTTCTTTTCTTCTAGTGCATTTGCCTTATCTGATTTTGCCTGTCGAAGCTGAGCCAACTGCTGATGTGCCGACTCGTTAATCATATTGATGGCCACAATTCGCTCGATAAAATCTGAAATTGACTGCGAAGACAAAATCATATTTAGCATTGTTCTTGCGGGCGCAGAAACTTGAACGCTTCGAGCGATCTCATCTGCAGATTCTTGATCAGTTTTTATTTTGTCATTTAAGGCTGCAATTTCCTTTTCCAAGGTTTGAATTGTAGAATCAGCTGCATTTCTTCTTTGAGTTAATTCCTGCTGTTGTTTCATTAAATCTGAAACTGTATCAGATTTCCCACTCGTCGGAGTCAAGAAAAGTGACGAAATCAAGGCTATACAGAACATTTTTTTGTAGTTCGCATGTCTCATCAGGCTATATTATACCATAA
Organism: Streptococcaceae bacterium; assembly: GCA_031285775.1. Classification (GTDB taxonomy): domain Bacteria; phylum Bacillota; class Bacilli; order Lactobacillales; family Streptococcaceae; genus Lactovum. The sequence goes on from JAITVN010000093.1 coordinate 5,136, forward strand.
CCTTTACTTAAACAAGCCCGTAAATCTATCCCAAAGGTTTTTTGCCTTATCTGCGAATGTTTCTGAGCTAGAAGAGGAGCTTGCAGTAGCTTTTGAGGCGGAAGAGCCGTCAGAATTTCCAGAAGTACCTGCTTTGGCTTGTTCATTATATACAATATTATCCTGCTGCTGGCGAAGACTCGTCCAAGCCGGATATTCCGGGCCAATTCCATGTTCAGCATAGGCGTTTTTCTCAGTAAACTTGCTTCCAGCCGTATAAGGGAACACATAGCTGGCGGCTTGTCGAAAAATCTGCGAAGCTTGCCCGGCCGAAGTTCCGCCAAGCCGATGACTAGTGTCGGTCGCATCAGAGTATCCGAGCCATTCAGTCATCACAAGATCTGGTGTGAAGCCGACGACCCACTGATCAACATCTTCATTGGTTCCTGTTTTTCCAGCTAAAGTATAATTAATGGGATCCGCCCACAGACCTGTCCCGTTAGTATAAGTCCCCAGCATCATCTCTGTCATCTTTTCAGCCGTAGCTTCCGAGATGACCTTGGTAGTCTTGACATCGGCAGTTTTGACAGTCTTTCCAGAAGCATCTTCAATTTTCGTAATAAAATGCGCTTCGTTCATCAGGCCGCCGTTTGCAAAAGTCGAATAGGCTTGTGCAATTTGCAGTGGATTTGTTTGAACATCTGCACCAAGTGCGGTAGGCAAAATATTATTTTTTTCTGTCAGTTTTAATCCAAATTTACGGCCAAGCTCATTTCCAACACTCGGGCCGATTTCTTTGTAGGTATTAATGGCAGGAATATTGTAAGAGTTCGCTAAAGCTTGATAAAGCGGCATATCCCCATGGAAAGTCTGATCCGCATTTTGAGGTTTCCAACCATTATAATCAGCTGGCGCATCATGCACAGTTTTATCAATTGACCAGCCAGCTTCAATGGCCGGCGAATAGACAATCATGGGCTTGATTACTGAACCTGGACTCCTTTGCGCTTGGGTGGCATAATTGAAATCTGTATAAGGATTATAGTTCTCTACAGGCGAATTCCCAACCAGCGCATTGACTAATCCTGTTTTGGGATCAAGTGCCACAGAACCAGATTGAGCAAGCGTACCATCTGCTGCCTGAGGGAATAACCAGCTTTCAGAGTAGGCTTTTTGCATACCAGACTGCATGTCCTGATTTAAGCCAGTGTATATCTTGTATCCTTTTCTTTGGATTTCATCTGCGGTTAAGCCGTATTTCTTGACAGCTTCTGCTACGACAGCATTATAATAACTCGGATATGCCATTTCGACGGTCTGGCCTTGATAAGTATCATGAAGCAGAGGTTTCATGTCAATTTTCATGGCTGCATCTGCTTCGGACTTCTTGATGTAGCCAGCATCTACCATATTCAGCAGAACTGTGTTGCGGCGACTTGTGGCATATTCGATACTGTTGAGCGGATTGTAGATTGCAGGGCCTTTCAGCAAGCCGATCAATGTGGCCGCTTCGTCCAGCGTCAAGTCCTTGGCATCTACGCCAAAATACTTGCGGCTGGCATCCTGAATGCCTATGATTCCATTGCCGTATCCGTTTGAGTTCAGATACATGCTCAAAATATCGTCTTTACTGTACTTTTTGGTGATTTGTAAGGCTAGGAAAATTTCACGCGCCTTCCGGTCAATTGTCGGAGCCAAGGTCAAGTAAGAATTCTTGGCCAACTGCTGTGTAATTGTCGAACCACCGCCAAAACGACCGGCTGTCAGCATTGCTAAAATCGTTCTTTGATAGTTAACTCCGCCGTTTTTATAAAAGGTTCGATCCTCAGTAGCAACGGCAGCATTGATAACATTTTTCGGAATATCTTTGAAGTCAATCGTTGTTCCCTTTTGCGTGGATAAACTGCCTGCTGCCTGGCCTTTAACATCCATTACCTCAGTAGATGAATAAAGTGATTGTTTTAACACACCGACATTCGCAACTTTGGAGAGATAATAGAGATAGCCCGTGACAAAAATCAGAAAGATTGTGACAACCAGCAGAAAAACACGCGTTAAATTATACTTTTTCCAAAAACGTTTAAGTGGTTTAGGAATCAAGCTGAACCGTGCAGACTTTTGACTTTCTCTTTCTTCGTTTTGCCTTCTTCTGAAATTACCATTGTCCATTATCCTATATTTTACTAAAAAAGAAGTTATGTTACAATAAAAACACTATGGAAACAATTGAAACATTCGTTCCTGAAATATTTTCGGGTTTGACAATTGATGAACTACTGAAGAATTGGCTCATTCCCCGCAAGGAACGCTATTTACTTCGTGTTGAAAGAAGACTGCTTGTAAACAGTGAATTTCCCAGTTTCTCTTCAACAACCCATGCTGGAGATAGAATCATTTTTCAATTTCCTGAGACTGAATCAAAGCTGCTCTCGGGAGATGCCAGCTTGGTCGAAGTTCTTTATGAGGATCAAAATATAATTGTTGTAAATAAACCCTGCGGCATGAAAACGCATGGCAATTTTCCCTCAGAGATAGAGCTGCAGAATCATGTGGCTGCCTATTGTGGACGAGATGTCTATGTGATCCACCGTCTGGATCGTGAAACTTCTGGTATTGTCCTGTTTGCAAAGAATTATTTCATCTTGCCACTATTAAGTGAACTCCTAGAGCAACGAAAAATTCACCGCGAATATTTAGCATTGGTTGAAGGAAGAATACCAGAAAACACTTTTACGATTGACAAGAAAATCGGGCGCAATCGACATGACCGGTCTAAGCGCATTATTACTGCCAACGGGCAGAGTGCCGTCACACATGTGAAGCGGATTGAAAATTTTGCTCGCTCTACTCTGGTTAGTTGTCAGCTTGAAACAGGACGCACCCACCAGATTCGAGTTCACCTTGCTGATGCGGGTCATCCGATTATTAACGATCCACTGTATAATTCTTCAAAGACAAAAGGGAGAATGATGCTGCATGCAAATAAAATGCTGCTGACTTTACCTTTTACTTTTGAGAAATTAGAAATTTCTTCTGACAGTGCTTCTTTCTGCAATGGCCTTCTTAAAGAGAAATAAACTAAGCAGGATTCAATTTACACAATATGTCAATCACCAAAAGTATAAATTTTTCCATCTGGGAATTTGACAGCATAGACCTTGTCATTTTCTGCAGTGACTTCCCCTTTGTCAAACCTGATGAAGCTCGCGTTTCTCTGTTTGGCAATGGTGTACATGATTTGCGCTGTCATGTACTGTTTTTCAGCTTTTAAGTCTTTTGCATTGTTGAGCTGTTCAAGCAGAAAAAATTCCAAAACCAGGCTGAAAATTACGGTCATGATTAAAGCGTAGAGGAGAATGCCAGCTTTGCTGCGTTTTTTTAAAACTTGTAAATAAATTGCTTTTCACCTCCTGATAGCATTTGTAGCGTAATTGTCACAAGCTTCTCCTGGCTTTGTGAGATTTGAGCAGAGGCCACGCCATGGAGCAGAGGCTGATAGCCTTTACCAGCAGAATTTGTTTTTCTAAAATCTGACGCATTCGCGGGAACACCAAAACGTAGGCTGGTTCTGCCCGTCACATAGAGGTAATTATGCTCAACTCTGTCAAGTTGTGTCCGATCCAATTCGCTGCGCAGCTGACTGCAGAATATCTGCCAGTCTTTCTCTGATGAATTTTGGCTGTGTGCTATTTCTCGTGCGGCTAATTTTGAGAGGCCTTCAATAACGAGCACTGAACCGCTGATTACGAGTAAAGCCACTAAGCATTCGAGCAGTGTAAAAGCTCTATTTCTGGATTTCCAAAATTTCAAGTCGTAATTCCTCCTTTCCTTTGTCGTTTAAAATCACCAATTGCTGCTCATTTTGTGCCAATTTCACTGAAGCACCGTTTGCGGTCAGGCTTCCTAGATTCGCGTCCAAAGCCATTTTCGACAGATTAAGACTTTCTATTTGCTGGTTCATTATTTGTTTGTGTTTCTGGGCATCCTTGATTCCTGACAAAATGAAAGTACTGATAGCCGTAAGCAAACTCAATGCCAACAAACTTTCCAGTAAAATGTATCCTTTATTGAATCGTCTTTTTATACTTGCCACTTCCCATCTCCAACTGATATGTTATGCTTTTTTGCTGGTAGGGCAGCTTTATCGTCATTTTTTTCATGCTGGAATTGTTACCACGCGGGTCAAATTTGACTGAAAAGCTGCTGAGTTCTGCCTCTTTCGGCACTTCAACTATTGTGTCCCCAGCAGTCAATGTCCGTTTTGATGCCGAAAATACCTTTTCCTGATTTGTTGCTGCAGCTTGGAGCTGCGTGTGTTTGTAGCTGTTCTCAAATTGCGCAACAAACAGCTCGCCGCGCACGATGTGTACTGTGTTACCGATTGTTAATGAAAACAGAATGATTACGAAGCTTGTAATGGCCAGCACAAGCAATGATTCAAGTATAGTGAAGGCCTTAATTGCTGATTTCACGCGGCTCATTTTTGTTATCGTTGTAGTACTCATTGTAGGTATCCGCCTGTTTTTGTGTGATATTTCCAGCTGAAACCAGCTCTCTGAGTGTTGCTTTTCCTGCATGGTCAAGTTCATACAGTTCCGCTTGACTTTCTACTACCTTAACAACTGCGGCACGACCCGTATTCTTAACGGCATCTTTTTGTTTGCTTAAATTGGGCACAAAAATTAACACTAGTATTGAAATGATGAGCAGGACCACAAGCATTTCTACGAGAGTGAACGAACGCATTCCCTTTTTTAGTGTCTGGCCGAACTTCCTTTCGATCCAAGAACAGTTTACAGACTTCTTTTTCATTATTATCCTCGACATTTTCTAGACATTTAAGTCAATATTTTGGTAAATCGGCAGCAGCATGGCGGCATAGATTAATACAATCGCAAAGGCGACAAATAAAAATACAAGTGGTTGAATCAGCTGCATGGCACGGTCGATTTTATTGAAGAATTTCTCCCAGCATTCGTCTGAATAAATCATCAGTTCTCGACCTAACTTGCCTTTCATCTCGCCATATTCAACCATCAATGAAAGCGCGCTGGTGAAGATTTTTGATTTCATTATTGCTGCGTGAAATGCCTGACCTTGGGTGAGCTGCAACTGGAGTTCCTGCCCCATTTCAGCGAATATTCTTGAGCTTGCCTGACTGGATATTTCCAGAATTTGTCGCAAATCTAGTCCTTGTGAAATCAATACGCCCCATTCTCGCGAAAAAAACGCAGTTAAATAGAGTTTTGTGAAAGGAGCTAAGAATGGAAGCTTTGCTGCGAGTCGGTAATTTTTAAGAGCAGGACGATAACGGAGTATTCTGCTGATCAAAAAGCTTAACACAGCGGTAACTGCAGTTGTGATGAGAAAAATTCTCGGCAAATTTGAAACAATTTCGATTGCTAGGTTGGGTTTCTCAGAAGCATTCGCTACAACTTGAGGAATCAGATAATTTTTCATTCCCAGCATGATCATCAAAAGAATTATAAGCAATATCAATGGATAAGTCGCGACTGAAATCAGCTTTTGCTTAACCGCTGCCATTTTTCGCAGGTTCTTCTCAACCAAATGCATGGTTTCGACAATATTTCCGTGTGCTTCAGACAGGGCTACTTGTGTGACGACGCCTCGAGAAAATCGGAGTTCCGCTAAAATCTCTGACAAGTTTTGTCCATTTTCCAAACCTTGCTGCATCTTTTTAACGAATTTTTTATCCGTCAAATTTGACCGATCCAGAAAGTCAACGATTTCAACTAGGTGAAAGCCACTGTTGAACATGTTGTTCATTAATTCTACAAGTTTGATTTGCTTAGCGAGCGTCAATTTTTTCGCGCTCAGCTTCTCCAACTGTGAGAATGCCTTTTTCTTCGAGTTGGCTGATTTTTGCATTCCATTTTGATGGCGAATGTGCCGAATAGTCCTTTTTTTCACAATCAATCACTCCTTTTCCTGCCAATAGGCGCTGGTATAAGACACCTCTCAAGGCGTTTTCCAATTCTGCTTCATTGACGCCGACTTCGCGCATCCTGGCCCAGACACCTGGAATTGACTTTGCGTGCACCGTTGAAAAAACTGTAAAGCCTGTCAGGCTTGCCCGAATGACTGCTCGCGCAGTTTTTTCATCTCGAATTTCTCCTACGATGACCAAGTCCGGCATATGGCGCAGAGAAAGCTTAATCAGGTCATCGTAGGAATTTCCGATAATGTCGTTGCGTGCAAGCTGTAAAAAGTTCGGCTCAATCACTTCCACTGGATCTTCAATGGTGACGACTTGTTTGTCTGCAAACTTATTTAAGGCAATTTGGTACATTAATGAGGTCTTGCCCGACCCAACGGGTCCTGAAAATAAATATAATCCTCGCGAGTTGATTAGACTTTCAGCCTCTCGATCATCTTGAAACCAAAATTCTAAATTCTGATTGAAATCATGCAGCAATCGAATGACAAGACTTTCCTGACCTTGATAATTACCGACAGTTGATAGGCGCAGCCGGCGTTTTTGGTCTGAAAATTCGTACAATACTGAGCCAAGCTGTGTTCGTCGTTTTTCACCCACATTCATGCCCGCTACAAACTTAAAGTGTGAAATCAAGGCGCTTGCCTTCTCTTCTGATAAATCGGCGATTTTCTTACGCGAAAAAGAGTTCCGCAAAAGAACTTGATAGTGATCAAAATACGGCAAGATGTACAGATCGCTTGCAGAAATTTCGGTCGCAGCCTGTAATAATTCATTTGATAAATCTCTCATTTTTCCCCCTTACTTACTAATACGAAAAAAATCAGTGAATGTCTCAGAACACTTTCCATATTTTTGTACAAAAAAACCTTCGGTTCTCACTTTTATATCTAAGAATGATTTCTGCATGCAAAAAGACTGACAGTAATGACATTGTCAGCCTTTTTCTTATTTCTCTCATTTCAAGGGCTCACTGAGTGCTTTTCTTTTAAAGCAGTGAGTTTATTCTTGTTCCTTGTTTTTCTTTTTTGCAATGATCGCTCGAATGATGAGTACGAGATGTAGCAGGATCAATCCAGCATAGACGGCATTTGTTCTGGAAATTTCACCTGTCTGCGGCAGCGGAACATTCGCGTTGTTTTTTCCAGTATTTATCGGCAGGACTCTAGCTGGATCTGGTTTTCTGGGATTGTCCGGATTTCTGGGTTGGACGGGATTGCTGGGTTTGTTCGGCTTGGGAGGAGCTGGAGACGGTTTCGGAGGGAGAGGCGTTTTCGGCTCATCTTTGACTGTCACTTTGATATATTTGGTGACATTTACATCTTGGTCAAGCCCAAATTCGACGGAATAAATGCCTGGTTTGTTCAGAACATCATTCTCTAGAACCTCTATTCCAGCTACGCCTGTCTGCTGCTCAACCTCGTCATAAACACTGGCATGCGACTGACGCAATAGATCCATCTGTTCTATCTCAGCAAGCGAGATTGTGAAGTCTGAAGCGGAAAGTATAAAATGCGGGCCTAGAAATCCTGCAAATTCGATAGCGTTATCATTCACTGCAGCCTCAACTTTATCCTGCGGAAGTAAGAATAAGGACAGAAAAGAAACAAGGAAGAGCAGAAAAATCGGCTTGGATCTGTTTTTTGTTTTCATTTTCTACCTTCTTTCGATTGGGATAGCTGAGTTCAACGTGGGGGTGTTTGGAATTTAAACCGATTTCTTTGTTGATTGCGACACGTTTCTCATCTTTTAAAATGGAGAGAATGGTTTTGCCTGTCCTCTCCATTTTTCTGAAGGCGTCCGAATCAAGGTGCAGGCACTTCATCACCAACTGCATCCAATGCTTTAAAGGTAAAGACAAGTTTATTGTTCAGAACTTTTGAACCTGTCAAATCGTCAGCAACAGCTCCAGTAATGTTCAGCTTCCAGTCTTTATCAGCCACCAGTTTGTTTCCATCAACATCTTGAGCTGGAATGCTTCCACCTGCTGCAAGTTTCATGGTCAAGCTGCTAGAATCAATCGGCTTCAATGCTTTGTTTTCAAGCAGTTTGAAGCTATTGATACTCAAATCTTTCAGTCCAGCAATATCAGGTGTATCAGTGCTGTCGCCTTTGAATGCGCCTAAGCTGACTTTTACTGGGTAGTTAGATTGGTTAGTGATGGTATGCGTCGCAGATTTGATGGTTTTGTAATTTGTAGATGCGTCTGACCAGTATGCGATACGTGTCGGCAATTCGACTTTAACCCAAGCTTGGTCGCCTGCGGGTGGAATATTATTGCCTGGATCTGTTGTTGACGGGTCAAACTCACCGATTGATCCGACAAATTCTGTGTCTCCTGATGAAGCGCCTGTGAATGTGTTGGCTGATACAGGAACAGCTGAGGCTAAGGTTCCAGCTGCTACAATGCCGATTAGGCCAAGAGCTAATCCTTTTTTCATTTTGTTTCTCCTTCTCATATATGAAAGTTTTTATATTTAATCATTTCGATGAATAAATATCGTAATTTAGAAATTCTGTACGTCCTCTGGAATGACAGAAATCCTTTTGCAAGTCAGGCTAGTCTACTGTGATTGAAACATCTACTTTTGTTTGGCCGACGAGCTTCTTGCTATCCAAATCATAGAAATTAAGCGCGATCACACCAGGATGTTTGCCTTTGCTTAGCTTTTTCGTCATCTTTATATTGCTGACCTGATAGCCTGGTTTTATCAGACCTGAGGCAAATAGAAGTTCGCCATTCTTTTCTTTGAGCAGCGCTTCTTGGCCTGTGGCGTTGACTGGCGGGTTCTGTACCCACATTCTGCCTGTGATACCGTCGGACTCGACGGCTATTTTGGGATAAACTTGGATAGTGACATTGTTTTGATCCACAACTTTATCTGCATATTTTTTCAATTCTCCCTCGGTCATTTTCTGAGTTGCCTTCACATCCGGCAATCCAGAGACAATTTTGGCTTCGTGATGCTGCGTTAATGCCAGCCAAATTCCAATGCCAGTCGCAAGCAAGAGGAGCACACTCAGGAGCCAGAGCAGTCGCTTTTTCTTTTTCTTTCCAGAATCATGTTTCGCTTTTTGAGTCATAAATCCTCCAATTTTAATAAACGCGGATCATTCGTTGGGCTTTGCTGTGAAATGCCAGGTTAATTTTCCTTCGAACTCTTTGTTCGGATTCTTTCCTTTCGGCAATTCACCGTAGTATTTTCCCGCTAATGTCAGATTCATGCTCTCACCTGCTTTAAGCTCTCCAGTTATTTTTGAAGCGTCCGCAGATAAGACTTGTTCTCCAAAACTGGATAAATTGGACTTCAATGTCAGGTACAACTCCTCTGCGCTTGCACTGTCTGTTCTCGGCGAAGAAATTAAATGAATGCCTGCTGGATTCTTGTCGACTTTGATATCGTCTGTCGGATCCATTTTAAGGAGCAGCTTGCTGCTGGTAGAATTATTTTTGAGCACATAGCTATGGCTTAATACTGACTTGGCGGCACTGCTGTTGACCACAAATTTCATAGAGAGCGGCAGTGTGACGTTGAGCACGTCGTCATATACCAGTGTGATGTCTACTTCTGCTTTCCCCTTTTCTGATACGTTTAATGGCTTACTCAGGGCATATAATGTTGATAGACTTGGAGCTGTCCCGTTGGGAAGACCATAGTACCAGCCCGTGACAGCCTTTCCTTTAAAGTCGTCCAGTCTTGTTGGATCAATGAAGTAGTCTTGGCTATCTGCTAATTCTTTAGGAAAGTTTTTGCTGTCTAAAGAAAGGAAGCTGCCATCAATATTAATGGAATGGACTTTCAAATCATAAGTTATTTTATGAAAGACATAAATAATCTGTTCTTTGCTGTGAATGATCACATTTGGTTTGTCAGTGTGCAGCGTCCCTCTTTCATGAATCGTGTAGAAGCCCATGTACTGGAGCCCTTTGAGCTTTGAAGTGTCACAGCCGTAGTCATAATCCTCGTCAAAAGTTTCTCCATCATTCCAAGCGACTACTTCTGAGGCCAATGCGGGACTTACGGGTGATCCATCTTCCAGCTGCCAGCAGCGCTCCACATCAAAGTCTTCTTTGCCGTCCGAGCCGGGAGAACCGTGTGAACCCGCTTTATCCTGGCCATAGATCAGATCAAGCTGCGTGTCTTGTGTCATCTTGATCGTACTTGGTTTGCCTTCCACTACTCCGCCATTGTTTAAGCGATATGCCGCAAGTACTTTATCCATAATCGGCTGATTGTAGCTGCTTTTCCAGATCCAGTCTGCGCCTGTATCAAACATTTCGGAGAGACTGGGGATTCCTAAAGGGTTGAGCTCACGATTTTTATAGTCAATTGTCATTTTGAACTGTGGTGCCCACTGAGCATACAGTTTCAGTGTTTTTCCAGGACTTAGCTTAATGTCCAGACTGGCAAGGGCACGGTGTTCGTTTGAACTGACAATTTCTCCGTCCGGCGTTTTCCATCCAGTGAAGCGGAAGCCGTCTTTTTGCGGGTTCACGATGTCTAGGTCGGACAAAGATGTCCAGATATCTGTTTCATCGATAACTCTGTATTCTGTACCGTCTGGATCTAAAAGCACAACTTGGACGCCGCCTGTTTTCTTTTGCCAATGAGCAGTGAGCGGAAGATTTGTCGCGATGAGACTGGCCGTTTCATCTGTGCCGTTGTAGATGCTCGGATCTGCTTCAACTGGTGTGACTTTCGCACTCGAGTCGTCTTTCTTGCTGGTGGCGACTTTATTTCCTGTTTTGCTGCTGTACCAGCTTTCAAAACTATAGCCATGGCGTTCTAATGTCGGCAAATCATCTTCTGTAAAGGTTCCTGCAGCCACCATATTTTTTCTATCTTTGGGATTTGCGACTTCTCCATCTGAGTTACTGTCATAGGTCAGGTCCAGCGTTTCGTTCAATTTGGGTTTCCAAAGCAGGTAAACATGTTGTTCATTAGCTTGCCAACGTCCGAAAAGATCATTAAAACTTCCGTTTACAAAATCCTCTTCTTTTTTTAGGGTTCCCCCCTGTGTCGGGCTCGTATTCCATTCCACATTACGGAGAATATAGCCGGGCTTGCCTATCTTAGCTGGCGTTTTTCCCACTTTTCCTTTATTTCTATCCTTCATCGTACGCACAACCAGTGTTTGATAAAATTCATCATCTTTTGCAAGATCTTTATTACTGGAAGTGGTCAGAAGTGATGTTTTGTCAAATTGTGCATCTGGCAAATTGACATGAAAATAGATTTTCCCCGTTACAGGTGCAGCTGAGGCGGGATGGGAAAATGCCATACTCAACCCAAGCCCTAGGAAAAATAGCAATAAATATAATCCTTTTATTTTTCTCATTTTCACTTTTCCTCTTTTTATACAATTATCCTGAGTTTTCTCTCGCTCAATCCTCTTCCTTTTTCAGCTGTACTTTTCTCATTTGAGAAGGGATAAACTGTCGGATTCCTTCTTCGTTATAACCGACCTGAAAATGGTGCTCATCAAATATAATAGGCCGCCTCAAAAAAGAGTTGTCTTCCTCGATCATTTTTATTACTTGCTCCACATGCAGCTCTTCAAATTTTGGCTTCAAAGTCTGGTAGGCATGACATTGCGTAGAGATAATATCTTCTAAACCATTTTCACTCGCTGTCAGAATCTCGATGAGATCTTTTCTTTCTATTGCTGTCGTTGATAAATTTATTGTTTCAAATTCAATTCGATGCTTTTTTAACCAGCGAATCGCTTTTCTGCATGAGCTACATGAACTACTCGTATAGAGTTTTATCATTCATTTTCCTTTCACATATTCACAACTTCATAATAGCCCTATTCATAAGCTTTTTCAAGGTTTTTGACCCTCTCGAAAGATTACAAGTTGTAAACTTTTTTGACGGATTTCTGCTTCCATTTCCAATTATTCCTTACGCATAAGATCATTTCGTTTGAAAAAGTTTACAAGTTGTAACGTTTTTGTTCTTATTTTATGCTCATTTTCTTCTGGATCATTTTCTATTTTAAGTGACTTTTGTTAGAATTATCTTAGAAATTGAACAAGGAGAAAAGGAAATGGTAATCGGAACCCGACAAAGGATCAACAATGCCTTTTTGAAATTGGCTTCGAAATATCCCGATCATTATCGCGTGACACTTGCAGAAATCGCCGATGAGGCACATATTAGCCGACAAGCGATTTATAGAAAGCATTATTCATCTGTCGAGGAAATTATTGACGAAATCCATAAGTCTCTGGCAGACGAAATTGAGCAGATTCTAGCAGAATATAGCCCAGAAGAAACGCCGCCGCTTGTTGTTATTTCTAAATCACTTTTACCAACGACCTATAAAAACCGAGAGACACTCCATATTCTCAGTACGTCTTATATTGACCCTTCTTGGGCTTCTTTCACTGACGAATGCTACAAAAAATGGTTCAGCCCTTATCTCAAACCTCTCTTGAAACCTAGCGGCGTATCTAGCGACTTTATGCTCCGTGTGATTTTCAAGGAAATCAGAGCTTTTCTCGCAAGTTGGATGACAGAAAAGGTACCGCAGCCGCCTGAAGTGTTCGAGAAGACGTTTATACGACTTATGTCCAGTTCAATTACTGATTTACTGGAAAGCCCGCAAAAAGACGCTTCATAAATTTTCATGTCTAGACAGTTTTTGCTTTTCTAAAATATTCAATAAGTTTTGACTTTCATTCGCTAAATGGCTATAATTTAAGTAATCATTTGTTTTGACAAGGTCACTCACGACCTTTTGAAACAAATAAGAGGTCCTATGAAAGGGAGAACTTTTCGCAATTTGTAACTAAAATCGGCCGATGCCGTAAAAAAACGTTTACTAAATACCACTCAAATAAAGGAGACATAATGGCTCAATTCAAAGTTGCCCTCTACTCAGACGGCGCAAAACTTTCGGACATGGTTGCAATGAAGGAGAAAGGTTATGTAACTGGCTTTACAACCAATCCTTCTCTGATGAAAAAAGCCGGAGTGACCGACTACATTGGCTTTGCAAAAGAGGCGCTGGAAGCACTGCCTGGAATGCCGATATCTTTCGAAGTCTTCGCGGATGATCTGCCGACGATGGAGAAAGAGGCGCTGAAAATCGCTTCACTGGGCGAAAGTGTTTACGTCAAAATTCCGATCATGACAACAGATGAGACATCGACAATTCCGCTGATCAGGACTTTGTCAGCTCAGGGCCTGAAGCTCAATATTACCGCTTTGATGACGGAGGAGCAGGTTGCTGATGCAGTTGACGCGCTGACGCCTGGAACTGATAATCTGATTTCAATCTTTGTAGGACGCATTGCTGATGTGGGACGTGATCCGATTCCGCTGGTTAAAAAGACGGTTGAACTCTGCCAATCAAAACCTGGCGCTAAATCGCTTTGGGCTTCAACACGTGAGTTTTATAATATTCTCCAAGCCGATGAATACGGCATTGACGTCATTACAGTGCCGCCGACTGTTCTTGAGAAATTTGAATATTTCGGCCGCAGCTCTTATGATTTGTCGCATGATACAGTGCTGGCCTTCAAGAAAGACATTGACAGTTTAGGCTTGTCAATTTTATAACATTTAGCTGCCGCTGCTGGCAGCTTTTTTGTTTATTAAACCTCGTCTCTACCATCCGCAAGGAAAATAAGGTAAGATAGAGGTATGTTAACAGAAGAATTAAAAAAAGCTATCTCATATTGCACAAGATAGCTCTATATCAAGGCTTTACGCAATCTCCTCCAAAGAAATTTGTGTTAAAGATTGATGAAAATCGATTGAATGCTATTCAAAATGACATTCAAAAAAGTAACTCGCAAGACCGCCGTTAGAAGCCAATTATGGCTTTTTATTATGGTATAATAGCAACGGCGCACCCGACCAGTGTAGAAATGCCTGGAAAGGAGGTGAATTGTTATGTTTTCTATCCTTGTCCAAGCCGTTGCCACATTTGTGGCGGAGATACTTCTTGTTCTTTTCAAGCAGTGGTTAGCTGACCGTAAGCGTCTCCTGAAAAAACGCCGAAAGCGCCGAAGAAACTAACCTGCGCCCGCAAGGGAACAGAGAGCCAGTCTGACCAGCTGGCTTTTTCAATGAAAAAGCCGAGACAGTGACCAAACCGCTCAGCTTTTAGTGTGAAAGCTATGCTTTCTATCCTTGATACAGCTATTATAGCACATTTCTTGTTCTTGTCAAATATCTGCTTTTAGTGGTATGTGTCAAGTGATTTAGGGATTGGGTCATCGCACATGAAAGCGGGTTCGTAACCTAATTCGTTTAGTCTTAGATTGATTTTATCCCATATTTCTTGAGTCCCCATCAGCTTCACAATTCCAATCGTGGACTCGTTAATGCATGTTGAAGCTGAATTTAAAATTCTAGGATTCCTGATTTCAGGGAGAAGTTCGTCAATTTGTCGGGCTACTTCTTGTGCCAGGTCTCTGAGCATTTCCTGACGATGGTTTAGCGCTTCGCCCTCAAAATCATAACACAGCTCTTCTGCCTTCATGATGTAATCACTTAAAGTGACACATAAAAAGTCAAATTTCAGCTCATTTTCAAGCAAAGGTTCGGAATAATATTTTTCCATTTTTTTCCTCGATTCTCCAATTTTGTTGCCTGGTTCATAATTCTTTTTTGGGATTATAACACATTTCATCTGCTAACCCCTTTATCTCTCATTTCTGGTAATGTCAGGTCATTGGCTTCATGGCGTAATTCAGTTGCCCTATCCCATTCTTCCTGTGAGATATATTGGGATTGGTCCTTATATACATTAAGTTTAATCTGTGTCTCCCTCAAGTCTTTCGATAGCGATTCAATTTCTTTGTCTTTAGTAAAAAGTTTCCGCTCTAATTGATTAATCTGGTATTTTAGGTCATTAATTGTATTCATCACTGCTTTACTCACATACTCCTTAAAGTACGTCAGAGACTGTTTCAAGGCACCACCCAGCTGAGAGGACTTAAGAAGTAAATCAAGTTTCTCGGAAGGAAGCGTGGTGTTTCCTGTAAGCCTATTTTTCTTGATGTCTGGTGCATTCTCGCTAAAGTCAGACTGACTCATTTTTTCTGCCACTTGATTAGCTACCTGCAGCTGATTCTCAATCAATGATTCCATTAATTTTTCTTTGTTTTCAAGCTCTGAGAGATTGTTCTGTTCGTCCTTAACCGCCTCACGCCACTCGTCTAAATCTACAGAAATTTCATCTCTTTCCTGGACCATCGCTTCAATTTCGGATTTTATTGGTTCTAACTGACTTTTGACTTCTTGAATTTCTTGTTTGGCCACTCGTTTTTCACTTTCAAGTTGTTCACGTTGAGACACGACTTTCTCTTTCAGCTTTTGATGAATGAGTTCCTGAATTTTTTGATTATTGATCGCCTGGTCTTTTTTAGCAATGTAATCTTTTTTTGAAAGTCTTACACCGTCTGACACATCGTATTCACGAACCCATTTTAGCCCGATTGGCCCAAGCAACTTGATAGAATTTTTTTCGGCTACTTTCTGCAGAAAGTTTTTATTGATGTCAATGTAAAGTTCCTTGGCCAAGTCTTGGCGAGCCGCTGACTTTTTCGGAAGTTTAAGGAGTTCTTCCTGTGTTGTTTCAAATTCTGTGCCGGACAAGTCCATTTTACTGACGATGTCATCTTGCATTTGCGTGCGAGCGATTCTGTAGATATCTCTTCCATCCGTTCGCCCCCAAACTTCTTGTGTCTGAAGATGAATTGCTCCCATTTCATCATTGTGAATTTCCGCAATTGATTCGTAAGGGTGGAGTAACTGATACTCATCTGATTGATGAAATTCACGCAGGGTTTGGCGCTCAAATTCACGATAATTTTTAAGTGCTTCTGCTCCTTTTTCTTCAAGAATTTTTGAATAAACTTCGACGTTCCCGAGATAATAGAGATTACCTATGATTCCCAGACCGTCATTTTTATCTACCGCCTCAAGTTGTGGGCGTCTAGTTTCAGGGTCAGATTTTTCAAGTGCAGATTTCTGATTCTTGAAAGATTTATCTAAATACTCACGATAACTTAGTTCCTGCTTATCCGTTCGCTTGGCTTCGTTTCGGATTTTCCATTCATCAGGATTTTTTAATCCTTGCGAGTAAGCAATCTCAAAGGCCAATTCAAGCGGAGTTTTCTTTTCTGGATTTTCTGTTAAGCGCTCAATTGGCTGATAATCCTCGCCGTCAATCTCTCGCCAAGTTTGCTCGTCCTGATGCCGTTCTAAATGTCCCTGTTCAAAATCTCTTGAACCAGATTGATAACTTGTTTGATGTGTGATTGCTGGCATAACTATGCTCCTTTCAAAGAATTTACAGCCGTGGTTCGCCGACTGTAATATAGACGCAGATTACACTCGGCGGAGCCGAGTATCAGCGGGCTGTCTGCCGACCCTGCGGGGCTGTCGTGCTGACGCACGAGGAAAGCTAAAATGCTCATACGCATTTTCCTTTCCCTTGGTCTCTTCCGAGACCACCACTTTTTAAAAAAGTGGACAAAACTTCTCGCACAATCTTTTTCAAATCGCCGAGCGATTCTCTAACATTCTGCTCGATTGTTTCTGAAATTGAGCTCAATTTCAAAATCAATCAAAAGAGCTTCCTCAAGGTTTAGACTTGAGAAAACTCTCTCCCCTCATTCAGTTCGTTTCACTCAGCGAGTGAACGAGCTGAGAAACTTGCTCAATCGTCAAGTTATTCTCTGCCAGCATGGCTAAAACATATTGAGAATTGAGTAGTTCAATTTTCTTTTCCTGAGCAGAAATTCTTTTTGAAATTTCGCTCCGCCGTAATTTTAGTTCAGAAAGTTGTTTGAGGGTTTGGTCAATTTTTGTTTTGATTTCTAGTGCTGACATTTTCTGCGCTCCCTTTCTTGTCGAATTCCATTAATGACCCCTTGTTGATATAAAGAGTAAGCTATCCAGTATTTGTCATATTGGTTGTCCTTCTTGTACAGTTCAAAGCATAAATTGACTTTATGAAATGCTTCAAAGTCCATAACCTGATAGTTAAAAATCTCCAGGTCGTGAGTGAGTTCTTGAATAACCTCTGCCTCCGATGCCTCTGACATTAAAATCCCTCCACTGGAATACTGAAAACTTCCCCCGAATAAGTTTTTGGTGTTGATTCTTGCTCAAAAATGAATGGGTCGATTCGATTAACATCTTCAAGGTTTCTTGCGCCAGACTTCTTCCAGTCGAGTAACATCTTTGCGATATATACTGCAGGTTGCCTGATTAATCCAACTCCGCCATCTTTGATTGAAGTGCGGTCTAACGCTTCCTTCACAAGTTCTGAACCGTACTGATTAGTCAAAGATTCCAGTTGAACTGTGTTCTTGTTGCCGAAAACATTTCGGTACTTTTTTAGAATTTCCAGCGAAGCCTTATTTATATCATCATCTATTAGTCTTTTGTTATATAAGTCTTTTATAGTGTCTGGTTTCCCGATTTCGGGTTTATCCATATGTGGTTTTTTGGTAACATGGATAGATACTGATGAATAAAGAGATTGAGGGAGTTCGTCGAAAATTTCCCAGTCAAATCCATCAAATTTTCCTAGAGAATTCTTTGAACGAACCCCTTTGATAAAACCAGCATGTTCAAGTTCCTTCCAAGCACTGTTAAGTGCATACTTCCCATTTTTAATGTGAGTTTCGATTTCTGACTTGTGCACAATCCATTCTGAAGGCAAATGTATTAAGTAGCAGTATAGGCCAATCGCTTCAAGAGAAAGACTGTGTTGGTATATGTCGTTTGAATGAGTGGTAAAATTCCTTGTATGTTTTTTCAGTCTATTTGCCATTTTTCACACTCTTTCATGGTATAATCAAGTAGTAAGCTATATGCTTACCACTACAGGGTTCAGCAACTCGTCCGCCAAGATGAAAATTGCTGAACTTTTTCTGTTGAATCTGCATTATTTTACTCCTCCAACTTGTTTGGCCAGTAACCACTTTGTGACTTCTTTTTTTGAATAGAACTTCCTGCCATTGTGACCTGAGCAAGGTAGACCGTCTCTGACATAGCTAATCAGTGTTGAGGTTGATACGCCTAGCCATTCGGCCATATCCCCTTGGTTTAGAAAGTCCTTATCAGTCCCAGCTACTGTTACCGCTCGTTGTACTGCTTCACTGGTCACATCGAAGATGTATTTTTGAAGTGATTTTGTTTGTTCTGCAGTAAGTGTGATGTCAAATGTCATCGTAATTTCTCCTTATTCTTTTTTTTGCCCGTTGTTAATATTGATTCTGAGAAATGAAAATTCTCTTTGGATAAATAATACCAGGAGAACATTCATAGTTTCATTTCCTGTTTATCACTCACGATTTAGAGCTTTTTTCATCAGAATAGCTTGTCTTGTCTTTTCTTCATCAGTCAAAATTCGCTTAGCTCGTGGAAACGGTGCAACTGTAAACCCAACTTTCAATTTTGCCATAAGCCAAATTATCCGACTATTTTCAAGTTGTCTGTCAATGATTTCAACGGCTTCCGGATTTCTCAAAATCCTTGTGATGTGTTTTCGGACGTTGCTTTCAAAATACCAGCAATCATCCATTTCGTCGTAGCGAACAAGCGTTTCTCGTTCCTCAAGTGAATAAGCCATATTAAGCTCCTTTCATGCGTTTTACGTCAGCAAGACGTGAAATGATTGATTTCTAAAGGCGGTGTTGTTTGAATAGTTATTTTTTAACTATATAAACCATTATAAGTTATTTTATGACTTATGTCAAGTATAAAGTTATAAAATAACTTTTCAGACTGTAGACAATCCACCGGAAAACTCGGTGGGTTTTTTAGATTTTTGTATTTTTTTGCTCTAACTTTGATTTCTGCGAAAAATAAAAAGGCTTCTAGCTCTCTCTTTTTCA
>JAITVN010000001.1 GCA_031285775.1 Streptococcaceae bacterium
TTCAACTATTTTCTTTGTCCTCGTTCGTTTCTTTTGTCAAGAGCAACTTTTATAGTTTATCATTTCTTTTTCCTCTTGTCAAGAATTAAGTCTTGATGAACGCGATGCCCTCGAAACTTTCCTCAAGAGACAACCTGTATATCTTATCAAATCATGAAGACATTGTCAACAAAAAAGAATAAGTGCGGAAAATTTTTCTTGCCTGACAATTCACGATAATTTATGCCTACACTTTGTATGGCGAAAAGCGATGACTCCTTTTCCTATTTGTTAAGCACAGACTAATATTGATTAATGTGCTGTCAAGTGGCTCAGGTTTTCAGCAAAGACAATTAGGATCAACCTGTGCTGCTTTTTATGTTTCACCGGTACTTTTTTTGTTAAACCTTTGTACATTAAGTAACAGTACGATTTGAGCGCAAAACTTACTTGAAAACTAAGGTTGAATTTGAAAATTCGTATTTGCGTATACATTTTGCCTTTTTGATGTTTTCGTAATGTCTGATTTTACAATGTTGGCGGTGCTCTCGTTTCTTAATTAATTCCAGATATCTGCTATAATTGTCATATGTTACATTACATTAGAAGAAACCGCTTGACTTTGCTGCTTGCTTTTGTTCTGCCTGTATTTATCGTGGCGCTAGCTTATTTGACCAATGGAATTTACTGGGGAAGTCAGACTTCTGTGCTGGCTGGAGATGCCTATCATCAGTATGTCGGCGCACATGCTTTATTCAGTCGCTTGCTGCATGAGGGTGGAGGTTTTTTCTATACTTGGACAAGCGGCCTGGGACTTAATCTTTATGCATTCAGCTCTTATTATATGGGGAGCTTTTTTCTGCTGATCAGCTATTTCTTTGATCCGAAATCGATGCCGGATGCGCTCTACCTGATTACTTTGCTTAAGTTTGGGGCAATGGGGCTGTCGGCTTTTGTGAGTTTTAGTCATATGTATGAGAAGGTTAATAAATATCTGGTTTTGGCGCTGGCGCTTTCTTATTCTTTGATGAGTTTTTTGACCAGCCAGATTGAGATTATTATGTGGCTGGATGTGTTCATTCTGCTTCCGCTGGTGATTTGGGGGCTGCATCGCATTTTAGCGGGGCAGGGACGTTGGCTGTATTTTGTTAGTTTGCTGATTTTGTTTATTCAAAATTATTATTTCGGTTTTATGATTGCTATTTTCGTTGGGCTTTATTTTTTGGTTCGTTTTTTGGCAGTGAAATGGCAATGGCGGGTTCTGCTGGATTTTATGGTTACTTCTGCTTTTGCTGCTATTTCGAGTCTTGTGATGCTTTTGCCGATGTACTTGGATTTGAAGGCGAATGGGCAGAGTTTTTCTGATGTTTCTGGTCTTCTGACGGAGAAGTCGTGGGCACTGGATGTTTTTTCCAAGAGTTTTGTCGGGAGTTATGATACGACGCAATATGGGGCGGTACCTATGATTTATGTGGGGCTGCTGCCGCTGATTTTGGCGCTTAGTTTTTTCTTGATTGGCGGTATTTCCTGGCGTTTGAAGCTGGGGATGTTTGCACTGCTTGGGCTTATTATCTCAAGTTTTTACTTTAAATGGCTGGATCTTGCCTGGCAGGGCTTCCACTCGCCGAATATGTTTCTGCACCGCTATAGTTTTCTTTTTTCAGTTCTGATTGTGCTGATGGCGCTGGAGTTTCTGGTCAATGTAGAGCAAAAGAAGCTGAAATTCTGGCCCATTTTGACCGCGGCTTTTTTCCTTGTTGCAGGCTTCACTGCTGTGCTTGTTTCGAAGCATTACCCTTATGTTAAGTTTTACTTGGCCTTACTTACAGGACTTTTGCTGTCGGCTTTTCTGATTTTGTTATTTGGCAAGTCGCGTGGTTATTTAAGCAATCGAGTTTTTGTTCTCGTCGTCATCATTTTTACTTGTGTGGATTTGGGAGTCAATTCTTACTATCAGATCGCTGGAATTCAGAAGGAGTGGGCCTTTGCATCACGTTCTTATTATGAAACACAACAGAAAAAGTTGTCAAAGGTAGCGAAGGCGATTAATACGGATCGTAACGGGCTGCTGGTTCGGACGGACAATACTGCGCCTGATACGGCCAATGACGGCATGAAATTCGGCTTTAACACGATTTCTCAGTTTTCGAGTGTGCGGAATTCTAATTCTGGTGAGGTGATGAGTGCACTGGGCTTTCAAACGGATGGCTTATTTTTGAATTTGCGTTATCCTGGTAATACTTTGCTGATGGACAGTATTTTTGATGTTCAATACAACATCAATGATTATCAGCCTTCTAAGTATGGCTTTACGAGCTTACTTAAGGGGCCTGATGATCTGTCCAAAAATAGTTATGCACAATCTTTGGGAATTTTTGTTTCCGGTCAATATCAGGACGCGACAATGGTTCCGGGTGATGCTTTGTTGAATCAGACTAATTTTGTTAATGCGTTATCAAATTCTAGTCGGCAATACTTTAAACAGATTTATAGTTCAAGTGAAAAGTCAGTCGGCAAGGTACAGAATTATTCAAATTCTGTTTCTATCCAAAGGGACAAGTCAAGCGATAAACCGATTTCGGTTACTTACCAGCTTAAGGTGCCGGCAAATTCTCAAGCTTATATCAAAGTGCCTAATGTGAGTTACGCCAATGATCAAGCAGAAAACATGCATATCCAAATCGGGAAGCTGCGCTATTTTATGCCCACGAAAAATACTGGCGAGTTTTTTAATCTGGGCTATTTTGACAAAGAATCGCTGGTGGATCTGACTTTGTCCTGGCCTGATAATGATTCGGTGAGTTTTGGCGCAACGAGTTTCTGGTTGATGGATATTCCAACTTATACTCAGGCAATGTCTGAACTTAGTAAGACTGCGATTACGGCAAAGCCAATTAAGAATGGGGCAGCACTAAATTTTGAGGCAGCGTCTGAGGGACAGCTTTTCCTGAGTGTACCTTATGATAGGGGCTGGTCGGCTACTTTGGACGGAGAGCCTGTGAAGCTGAAGCGAGCTCAAAACGGTTTTATGAAGGTGAATGCGGCAAAAGGGGAACACGAGCTGGTGTTGAAATTCTTCCCCAATGGACTGAAAACTGGCCTTGCTGCTTTTGTCGGCGGAATTGCAGTTTTTTCCCTCTATGATTGGCTGAGACGGCGCAAAAGAGCAGACAAATCTTTATCAAGCGCTGCCTCAGAAGAAAATTGAGAGCTAGCAAAAAGCATTGAAACTATTCGTTTTCAATGCTTTTTATTTTGCTGCGAGTCAAAAGTAGTGAGTTTGTGATGACCGATACGCTTGAGAGGCTCATTGCGGCGGCGGCAATCATTGGGTTAAGCAGGCCGAAAGCGGCAAGGGGGAGACCTACCAAGTTGTAGATGAAGGCCCAGAAATAATTCTGTTTGACTTTTGCCATGGTTTTGCGGGAAATTTCTATGAGTTCTGGGATTTTGCCGATTTTGCCGCCGATGACAGTGACGTCGCCCGCTTCCATTGCAATGTCAGAACCTGTGGCCATGGCGACGCCGACTGTACTGGCTACGAGGGCAATGGTGTCGTTGATCCCGTCGCCTACCATCATGGAGTTAGGGTTGTTTTTTACAATGTCAGATTTCTCTTCTGGGGAAAGACCAGATTTTACTTGATCCAGTTGGACTTCATACTGTATTTTGCGAGCAGCTTTTTCGTTGTCGCCTGTCAGCATGATGGTTTTGATACTTAGGGCTTTTAGAGCAGCTATGGCAGAGACACTATCTGTTTTCAGTTCTGAGGTGAAGCTGGCTGTGGCTAGTAATTGCCCGGATACTGCAAGGTAGATAGAGGTGTCGCTTGTCTGGGGAACCATGACCTTGTTGTCGGCCATTAGTTTGGCGTTACCAGCATAATATCTTGTGTTGTTAATGACTGCAGTCAGGCCGCGTCCGGCAATTTCTTTAAAGTTGCTGATTTCTTCAATAAAATGCCCTTTGTACTTGATCGCCTTGGCTAGAGGATGATTGGAGCGGGATTCTAAAGTGGCTAGAATTCTGTAGTCATAGTCAGTCCCGTCAAATTTGTCTAATTGGAACTCGCCAGTAGTGATCGTACCGGTTTTGTCAAAGAAGACCGTTTCAACTTGGGCGGCTTCTTCAAGAGCGTTGGCGTTTTTGACGAGAAGCCCATGTTTTGCTGCTAAAGCGGTACCTGAGATGACAGCTGTCGGCGTGGCTAATCCTAAAGCGCACGGGCAGGCAATAACCAGCACAGCCACTGCATGCATGATAGCTGTTAGGAGGGTGCCTGTGAACACAAAGGTCAAAATAAAAGTCAGTAATGCAATAAGCAGGACTAATGGTACAAATACTGAAGAGATTTTATCTGCTAATCTTTGGATGTTGGGTTTGACACCTTGAGCCTCGCTCATCATCTCCACCATGCGGGCGATGGTAGAGTTTTCAACGGTGTGAAGGACCTTAGCTGAGATTTCGCCGTCAAGATTGACAGTGCCTTCAAAAACGGTGTCACCATCAGTTTTAACGACTGGAAGTGATTCGCCAGTGAGGTTGCTTTCATCAAAAGAAGCTGTGCCTGTGAGAATTTTTACGTCCAGCGGAACTTTTTCGCCAGCATATATTTTTACCAAGTCACCGATTTTTACATCTTCGATTGCTACAGGACCTGTGAGGCTGTGGACGGTTTTCACACGCTGGGACATTAAGGCGCTTATCGCTTTGCTTGTGCGTTCTTTAGCATTATGCTCCAATAGCTTGCCCATAACGACCAAGGTAATGATGACCATGCCGGACTCGAAGTTGACAGCCTTCATTTGCTGCATGAAGATACCGAGAATGAGGCTGGAGATATAGGCCGTGCTTGTACCTAGGGCAACAAGCACATCCATATTGGCGCTTTTGTTTCTTAAAGCATGGTAGGCACCGCGATAAAAGCGCCATCCGATGATGAACTGAACTGGGGTGGCGAGAATGAGCTGAACAAATGGAACGTGAAAGAAGGCAAAAGTTTTCCAGCCGAAGATTTGGCCGATCATAGCGAAAACAACAGGAAGTGTCAAGATCACACTGGCAATCAGGCTGATCTTTAGGTTGCGGGTATGTCGGAGCTGGTCTTGGCGGATTTTTTCTTGATGTGCTTTGTCATTGACGATGGCACCATAGCCTGCGTTTTCGACGAGTTTGATAATATCTTCATCACTGAGGTCGTCTGAAACTAGGACGCGGGCTTTTTCAGTGGCCAAGTTGACTGTGGCTTCTTCGACTTTGGCAGACTTTTTCAATGCTTTTGTAACAGAGTTGACGCAATTGGCACAGGTCATGCCGGTGATGACGAAATTTTGCGTGCGCATCTTAAGGGACAAGCTTGTAGCCAGCAGCGGCGACAGCGCTTTCAAGGTTTTCTACGTTAACAGTTTCGTCGGCTCTTACTTCTGCCTGTTTTTTCTTGAGCGAAACTTTAGCGGATTTTACGCCTGCGACGGATTCAAGGGCTTGTGTGACGTGTAACACACAATGGTCGCATGTCATCCCCTCAATGTTATATGTTAATTTTGTCATTCAGATTCACGCTTTCTATTATTTGTGATGCTTGCAATGGCAGTCACTGTCGTCGTCTAAGCAGCTGCATTCAATGCTTTCAACAGTCTTTTTTTGTTGTAGTATATTTGTAAGGGTGGCCACGTCTTGTGCGGTCAAGCATGCCTGTTCGATGGCATCAGAAATTGCCAGTGCTTGTTTGGTGGCACAAATTTTTGTCATAAGTTCTCGAGTTAATAGTCGAATAGCTTCTTCTTCTCCAATGAGGGGATGATAAACAAAGCAGCGGCCGTCTTTTTCAGTTTCCAGCATGTCTTTTTTGACAAGACGACCTAAAAGGGTCTTGACTGTCGCCAAAGACCAATCTTGGCGCTTTGAGATTTGGTGGCTGATGTCTTCGACTTTGGCATGTCCAAGTGCCCAAATGACACGCATGACAATCATCTCAGAATTTGTAATGTTTAATTCTTGTTCCATAAGTTTAGTTTACAACTGTAAACATGATTTGTCAAGTGTTTTGGTTTGAGTTATGTTCTTAACTATGTAAAAGTGCAAAAAAAGAAGCCGAAACTTCTTTTTTAAGGAGGAACTGTTTTTTTTAATAATGAATCAGAGTTTAAACGCGCAGAGCCAGAAATTCTTTAGGACTGAAAAGATTTAGGCCGAGATTTTCGAAGTAATTTTTGGAATCGGTCACAATGACGGAGATTTTATTGCGGCGGGCAGATTCTGCAGTCAGTACATTGTCAAATTCAAGTTCATTGGTCCGAGAAAGGGCCTGCTGGCAATCTGCCTCGTTCGTATCAATCACTGAGATGAGGTTGAGCAGAGTGGACATGCATTCACGCGCTTGACCGATACTCATGCCAGCCTCCAGCATACGATAATTGATTTCACTAACGGTTTCGCTGGTAATGACCACTTCATAGCGTCCGAATAGGCTCTCACGAATTATCATCTGAGCCTGTTTTGTCTTTTCACCGTTTTTCGTCAGAAAATCTAAAGCGACATCTGTATTTAATAATATTCGTATTTCCATCATAAACAATCAACTTTCTAAAGACGCGCTTTTCTTGAAGTCGCCTTTTTTTTGCCCTTCGGCAGGTCAATAATTCCCGTCAGTTTCTCAAGCTGGTTGAACTTGTCACTCTCAAAGCTTTTTAGGATAGCGATGATCTTCCCGTTGCGCGTAATAGAAATATCTGCTGTCTGGGCCTCGACAAGATATTTCCCGAAATTATTTTTGATTTCTGTTGCCGTGACTTGCATAAGTAAATTTTATAATATTAGCTGATATTTGTCAATTATTTTGTACGATATTTTTTATTTATTTTAGCTGATTATATTTGAAATTATTAGCTGATTATTTTGCATAAAAAAATAAGCCATTTGGCTTATCTAGAATGTAGACAAAGTTCGTTCCGCTCCGAAAATTTACCCAAAAAAGGCGTGCAGGCCGGAAGCAAAGCTTCGCTTTCATTCCTAAGTCAGGAGCCGAAGTCTCCCGGCTTGCCCCATTGCACAGCCTTTTGTGTATGTTTTCGGAACTCCACTAAGGACGAATGTTCCAAATTACTAGTAAAGAAAATCATTTTCTTGGGAATTTGTCTTCACTCTGAATAAGCCATTTGGCTCATCATTAGAAATCATCCCATTTTTCGTCTTTGTCCTTGCCGCGCATATTCTGCCTCATTTCACGTTTTAAGTCGCGTCCAGCACGACGAAGGCCATTCATGGCTCGATGCATTTCATGCGGGTTAAAGGCTGGGCCGAATCTATGATGCCTTGCACCTCTGGAATTCTCCCAATCCCAGTCATCGTCGGTTTGAGCAGAGACGAGCTTGCTGATAAGCACTTTGAGCTGCTGCTGTTCCTCTTTGTTAAGCTGTCCGAATATTTCCTCCGACATTCCGTCATATTGTTCCTTGTGCTCGGTCTGAGCCATTCTGCCTTGTTCAGTTAAAAAAACTCTGCTGACTCGACCGTCATTTTCATCGGTTCGACGCTCAACCAGGCCTGTTTCTTCGAGTTGGTTGACCTGCGCAGTTACACTGGACGGTTTTATGTCAAGGAGTTCTGCAACTTCCGCGTTGGTGAGACCATCTTGTTTCCAGAGCTCTATGAGCAAGCCCTGTGCTCCTTTACGATTGCCAGGGTTGCGTAGTTTGCTTGTCATCATCTCTATATGCAGCGCCGTTAAAAATCTTGGACTATGGAGAAGTTTTGCAAATAAATTGAGTAATTCATTGGTTTGTGTAGACATTTTCTGCCTCCTTGTAGAAAGGCTTTATTTTCTTCTTAGCAAGCATTACTGCTTGGTGGAGAGGATAGCATTGCCTGTATTTTGTTAGTTTATTTTTTTATGACTAACAAAATGAGTATAACATTTTATTTAGTTTTGTCAACATATAAACTAAATATATTCGGTAAATCAGTTTTATTTTGTAACATTAATATAGTATAATATAAAAATGAATCTGAAAAGCGCATTGGCAAAAGTGGCAGGACGCAGCAGTCAGTTCGTTCTGCAAAAGTTTTTTCATCGCGGCTCGACGTTGCCGGGGCAAATTGCTCTGAAAATCGACCCGCGCATTCTGACACATTTGACTCACAACTATGAAGTGATCGTAATTAGCGGGACGAACGGAAAAACACTGACAGCCGCGCTGACGGTCGGTATTCTGCGCGAGGCGGGTTTTGACGTTTTGACAAATCCGACAGGTGCGAATATGATCTCGGGAATTACGACAACTTTTCTGCATGCAAAAAATTCTTCTGGGAAACGGCAATTTGCTGTACTTGAGATCGATGAGGCAAGCTTGCCTGCGATTACACGCTCTATCCAGCCGAATCTTTTTGTATTCACGAACATTTTCCGTGACCAAATGGATCGCTATGGCGAGATCTACACGACTTACGATTTTCTTGTCAAGGGGACGGAAAATACGCCTGCGGCTACTGTGCTGCTGAATGGCGATTCTCCGATTTTTAATTCTCGGGAACTGGTCAATCCTGTGAAGTATTACGGCTTTGATCATGAGACACATCGCCCGAAACGTGCCCACTACAACACTGAGGGTGTGCTTTGTCCGCGCTGCCATCACATCTTGGATTTCAAGATGAATACTTACGCCAATCTAGGAAATTATATCTGCCAAAATTGCGGCTTCGCACGTCCAGAGTTGGATTATCGACTTTCGGACTTGACTGACATCAGCAACACTTCTTCAGCGTTTGTGATTGACGGAAATCCTTATAAAATCAACGTTGGCGGGCTTTACAATATTTATAATGCACTGGCGGCTGTTTCGGTGGCTGAATTTTACGGACTTCCAGCAAAGACTATTGCAGCGGGCTTTGAGAAGTCTAAAGCAGTTTTCGGCCGACAGGAAACTTTTGAGATTGACGGCAAGCTGGTGACGATTGTTTTGATTAAGAATCCGGTGGGTGCAAATCAGGCTTTTGAGATGATGGCGTTGGCGCCTTATGGTTTTTGTCTGGTGGTGCTGCTGAATGCCAACTACGCGGATGGGATTGATACGAGCTGGATTTGGGATGCGGACTTTGAGCGTTTGAGTCAGCTGGACATCGGGCAGGTCTTCACCGGCGGGGTACGTCATGGGGAGATGGCGCGGCGTCTGAGAATTGCTGGGCTACCTGAGCCACAGGAGAATGAGCAGCTTTCTGGGGTGCTTGAGGATATCAAGTCTGCTGCTTCTGAGCATGTTTATGTGTTGGCGACTTATACAGCAATGCTAGAGTTCCGCGAGCTTTTGGCTAAGGCTGGGTATATTTCTGGAGGAATGGGGTAAGATCCATTTTTCTCAGGCAAGGTCTGATTTTTGTGCTTCTATTTATTTTTTTATTAAACAAAAGGAAAAAAATGTCTTATATTTCTTTACAAACTAATCATCCTGAAAAATATCCTTATGATTTGAAAATTGCACATTTTTATGGCGATTTGATGAATACTTATGGGGATAATGGGAATGTGCTGCTGCTGAAGTATGTGGCTGAAAAGTTGGGCGCCGCTTGTGCTTTTGAGATTGTTTCGCTGGGCGATAGTTTTAAAATGTCAGACTTTGACCTGGTCTTCTGGGGCGGCGGGCAGGATTTTGAACAGCAAGTGATTTCTGAGGATTTGCAGAATGTTTTGCCTGGCTTGAAGGAGTATGTTGAAGCGGGCAAGCCGATGCTGGCAATTTGCGGCGGTTATCAGTTCTTGGGGCAATATTATATTGATGCTGCTGGCAATAAGATCCCTGGGACTGGTATTTTGGGGCACGTGACAAAAAATCTTGGCGATGATCGTTTTATCGGTGATATTGAGATTCGTAATGAAGAGTTCGGTGAGACTTATTATGGTTTCGAAAATCATTCGGGAATTACTTATTTGTCTGAAAATGAAAAACCGCTCGGACGGGTAGTATACGGCGGCGGCAATAATCCAGATGATGATACTGAGGGGCTTCATTATAAGAATACCTTCGGGACATATTTTCATGGGCCAATCTTGTCGCGCAATCCGCGTTTGGCTTACAGGATCGTACGTATTGCACTTGAACAAAAATATCCGAGTGTCCAATTTCCTGCATTCGATGAATTGTTTAGGGATTTGGAAAGTGAGCAGATTACTGACATTAAACGAAAAATAGAGACGAATTAAGATGTGAAGTAAGCCCGTATAGAAACTAAGAAATAAGAGAAAACTAGCAGGGGAGGCTTGCCTCACCGAAGTTTTCTCTTATTTCTTAGTTTCTGGCTCACTGAACTCAGTTCAATCTCTACTTTTTTAGTGCTTCATTTATATGTGCAGGACAGCAGGATATGTCACAGTCATCACAGGCGCCCTTGAAGTGGACAATTTTATATATTCCGTAAATAACTGCCACGGCGATCGCGGCAAGCAAAATGATTGATTGCAGATTCAAAGGGCTAATACCTCCTTCTGGGCAGGTCTGAATGTGATGTATAATCCAAATATAAGGACAATGATGGCCAATAGAGTCACAAAGTCAGCTGGCGCGGTCATGAGCCTGGCAAATTGGTAGATGATGAAACTCATGATATAGGCAACTAATGTCTGAAAGCCGACGGCGCGAAGACCCCATTTTACCGAGCCCATTTCCTTGAAGATGGTGGAGACGGCCGCGATACATGGGGCGCAGAGTAAGTTGAAAGCTAGAAAGGAATATCCTGCTGCGGCTGTGTATTGACTGGCGAAACTTGAGGTCAGTTCTTGACCACCTCCGTAGAGTACGCCGAGCGTGCCAACGATTGTTTCTTTTGCGGCTAATCCTGTGAGAGTGGCGACGGCTGCCCTCCAGTCGCCGAAGCCGAGTGGGCTGAATATCCAAGCAATGAGGCGGCCGAAATCAGAAAGCATAGACTGGGCAGCTGTGACTTGCTGTAGTCTAAAGTTGTAGTTCGAGAAAAACCAGATGAAGACGGTCAAGACAAAAATGATCGTGCCCGCACGTTTTACAAAACTCATGGCTTTGTCTAGTCCATACTTCAAAACTGTCCAAACCTGTGGCAAGTGGTAGTTGGGCATCTCCATGATGAAGGCCGATCGATCACCTGAAAACATTTTAAGCTTTTTAAGCATGATACCAGACAGGATAATCATGGCCATCCCGAGAAAATAAGCGCTAGGTGCTATCCATGGATTGCCGCGGAAGAATGCGCCTGAAATCAGGGCGATGATCGGGAGCTTGGCCGAACAGGGCATAAATGTCGTTACCATGATGGTGATTCGACGGTCACGCTCCTGTTCAATTGTCCGCGCGGCCATTATTGCAGGGACACCACATCCAGAGGCAATGAGCATTGGAATGAAAGATTTACCGGAAAGACCGAATCGGCGGAAGATTCTGTCCATCACGAAGGCCACACGCGCCATGTAACCAGAGTCTTCAAGAATACCAAGCAAAACGAAGAGGACAAAGATTTGCGGGATGAAGCCCAATGTGGCGCCGACACCAGCTACAATACCATTGATAACAAGATTCTGTAGCCATGAGATGATTTTAAGATTGGCCATCAGTTTTTCCAAAAAATCTGGCACGATTTGGCCGAAAAATGTATCATTGAGCCAACTTGTGGCCAAGCCTCCCATGGTTTGGATGGACAGAAAATAGACGAGCCACATGATGAAGATGAAGATGGGGAGACTGAGCCATTTTGAAGTGACAATGCGGTCGATTTTGTCTGTTATGCTCCTGGTGCTGCCTGTTTCTGTAACGACGAGTTGGATGATTTGGCTGATGAGTGCATAGCGTTCATTGACGAGGATTTCTGATGCTTCGTCATCAAATATTTTCTCAGTAATTTGACGAATTTCTATGATTTCCTTTTGCTGGCTTAAAGTCAGTTCTTGCCCGCCCAAGCTCAAATCACCTTCGAAGGCTGCTAGGGCAGGAAACCTGATCCTTTTGTCTGCATTGACGACATTGGAGATTTCGGAAATCGCTGCTTCTAAGCGGGCGTCATACTGGACTTCGGACAGGGAAGCGTCTTTTTCTGCACGGTGGATGGCTTCTGTTATGCCCTGGTTTTTAAGTGCAGACATTTCCACCACGGGTAAGCCTAGCGCATAACTGAGCTTTTCTGTGTTGATTTTTTTCCCGATGGATTTCAGGCGATCGGTCATGTTGAGGCCGACGACCATGGGGATGCCGAAGTCTAGAAGCTGTAGCGTCAGGTAGAGGCTACGCTCGAGGTTGGTGGCGTCAATGATGTTAAGAACGGCATCAGGGGGGGAGCTGAGCAGGTAGTCGCGCGAGACTTTTTCGTCCAGTGAATAGGGCGAGAGTGAGTAGATGCCTGGTAGATCCTGGATGACTAGAGACTTATCTTTTTTGAAGAGGCCGGACTTGCGTTCAACGGTGACGCCTGGCCAATTGCCGATTTGTTGGCTGCTTCCGGTCAATAGATTGAAAACACTGGACTTCCCGCAATTTGGGTTTCCAACGAGTGCGATTGTTGTCATTTTTATTCCTAAAACTGGGTTAGCTCTGATTTTTTCTTTCTTTAGCGACTTTAATGAGACTGGCATCTTGTTTTCTGAGGCTCAATGAATAGCCGCGCAGGTGCAGCTCCATAGGGTCACCGAGAGGGGCAAGTTTCCGAACAAATATGCCTACGCCGCGGGTAACGCCCATATCCATTAGTCGGTGCTTCGTGGCAAAGTCTGTTTCAATTTTTCTGACAATGCCGGTCTCGCCTGGCTTGAGATCGGATAGATCGACCATTTGTTCATCCAATTGTTTCTCCTCCACTAAAATCAAGTCAAGCGTTTCTTTGTCAATGGCCAGTCTTGTACCTGAGATTAAGACAATCGCGTTAGTGGCAGTATGATTGAGTAATTCAACTTTTTTGCCTGTCACGAAACCTAGATCGCGAAGTTTTGAATTACTGGGGCTGGCCGCAACAAAATAGGTCAGTGATACTTTTGCCTGGCTGAGCTTTATCATGACTGCTTCTCCCGAACGCCTGCTGTTTGCCATAGAATGCACTGGTATTTTTCACACCAGAGTGTCTCTGATTCTTTTTCACGAACTTCATAAGTGAAGAGTTCATCAACTGTGCAACCTAAAGCGTTGGCCAATTTGAAAGCGAGCGAGAGTTCGGCATCGTACTTGTCGTTTTCAACCGCATTAATCGTTTGTCTCGTAACGTGGCATATCCGCGCCAAGTCATCTTGTGAGAGCTTTTGTTTCTTTCTTGTGATTCGAATATTGTTTAGCACTTTATACTCCAATCTTACAACAACTCTTTTGCGCTGATGTAAAATGTATTTGACAAATTTATTATATCATAAAATCATGTTTAAATTCACGATAATCAGGTTTTAGTGTCTTCCTCTGTCATTGCTGTTGTATAACGGCCTGCATGGTGAATAATCTTCATAAGTTCCAGTCATTCTTTTTTAGTTTCTTCTGTGTCTGATTTATTTTTGGAAATTATTATTCATTCTAAATAAATACTCAACGCAAATAAGCTGAAAAAGAGAGGAGGTACGCAAAAGACTCCCCTGAGGGAGTCCCAGACTGTAGACAAAGTACTCGCTACTTTGATGCCTGCGGTACGCAGCGACCCACATGCGTTATCGTTAATGCTAGAAAAAAATCAAAATGTTGAA
>JAITVN010000117.1 GCA_031285775.1 Streptococcaceae bacterium
TCGACCTTCATCAGGCCTGTAATGGCTTTGATGAGTTCAGACTGACCATTTCCGTCAATTCCAGCCAAGCCGACAACTTCACCAGCCCGAACTTGTAGAGACAAGCCTTTGACAGCTTCAGCACCGCGAGATTCTTTGACAACTAAGTCTTTAATGTCTAAAACTACTTCTTTCGGAGCGGCCGGTTTTTTCTCGGTAACAAAAGAAACTGCGTGACCGACCATCATTTCGGCCAGCTCCTGATTGCTGCGACCAGCGACTTCAGTTGTTTCAATGGATCTTCCGCGGCGAATGACGGTAACACGATCAGCCACGGCACGAATTTCATCCAGCTTATGTGTGATCAGGAGAATAGACTTGCCTTCTTTGGTCAAATTTCTTAGAATGTCCATTAACTCAGTGATTTCTGCTGGTGTGAGCACAGCAGTCGGCTCGTCAAAAATCAAAATATCCGCTCCACGATAAAGTGTTTTCAGGATTTCCACACGCTGCTGCATGCCGACATTGATGTCCCGAACAAGCGCATCCAGATCCACCTGAAGGCCATATTTTTCAGAAAGTTCAGCAATCTGTTTGCGCGCAGATTTAATATCAAGACTCAGCCCCTTTGTTGTCTCTGTTCCTAAAATAATATTTTCAACAACAGTAAATGCATCCACCAGCATAAAATGCTGATGCACCATGCCGATGCCTAGTTTGCTGGCCTTTGAGGGACTATCAATTGTTTCTTCCTTACCATTGACTTTTATCAATCCCTCGGTCGGCTGCAAAATGCCAGACAACTGATTCATCAGTGTTGATTTCCCAGCCCCGTTTTCGCCCAATAGCGCATGAATTTCACCCTTTTTGAGCTGGAGATTTATGTGATCGTTGGCCACAAATGAGCCGAAGACTTTGGTTACTTCGATCATTTCAATAACGTTTTCGGTCATGAAAAATCCCTTTCTTAACTTAATATTTTATTTTAACATAGTTTGCGGAAAAATGCGCTTTTGAAATAGCGCTTTCATTTTTCTAACTTCACTTTCTGTCAATACTAAAAGCCCGTTAGGGCTCATTTATTTAACTTTAAAAAACTGGAATAAATCCAGTTTTAAGGTTTATTTTTCAGGAACAGTGGCTTTGCCGTCAACGATGTCTTGTTTTGCTGCTTTCACAGCATCTTTGGCTGCACTGCTTAAGTGAGTCGTGGTCAAATCTACGCCGCTATTTTTCAAATCATAAGTCAAGATCTGTCCGCCAGGGAATTTGCCATCTGCTGCTTTGGTTGAAACATCCTTAACAACAGCACCAACGCCCTTCAAAGTGGAACAAAGTACAAAATTTGACTCCTTGCCGTCTTTGGATTTGTAATTTCCTTCGTCATTTTGGTCACGGTCAACACCGATAACCCATACTTTATCTGCTTCATCCTTGCCTTCATTGACAGCTTTGGCCTGAGCAAATACGCCGGCACCAACGCCTCCAGCAGCCTGATAAATGACATCTGCACCAGCAGAATACATGGATTGAGCCAAGGTCTTGCCTTTACCAGCGTCAGTAAAGGAGCCAGCTAATTGCGAATCAATCTTGATTGAAGGATCAACAGATTTAACACCTGCTTCAAAGCCGACACGGAATCGAGTAATGACGTCTGAATCCATTCCGCCGATGAAACCGACATGATTTGTCTTTGTTGTCTTTGCTGCTGCAACACCAGCCAAGTAAGCCGCCTCATTGTCTGCGAAAGTTGCTGACACCGTGTTGTCACCAGTAATTGTTGAGTCAATGATGGCATAATTAATGTCAGAATTTGCCTTAGCCGCATCCTGAGTTGCAGTTTGCAGTGCAAAGCCGATACCGAATACGAGTTTGTAACCGCCTGATTTTGCAGAATTGAAGTTGTTGGCGTAATCAGCTTCAGAATTTGACTGGAAGTAGTTGATACCCTTGCCTTTGGACAGTCCCATTGACTTCCCCCATGCCTGCAGACCTTCCCATGCACCTTGGTTAAATGATTTGTCATTAACACCACCAGTATCCGTAACAATAGCTACCTTGAGATCAGTTTTTGCCTTACTTCCACTGTCTGATGATCCGCTGTTGTTATTTGCACGGCAACCTGCCAGCAATGCGATTGATAAGAGTCCAACTGCTCCGATACCTAAAAGACGTTTTGTGTTCATTATGTGAACAACCTCCTAATTTTTTCAGTTAATGAGAAATAAAATAGAGAGAAATGGCTCTAATTTTATTTTTTGCAGACAATTATTCTATAATTAACTATTTTCTATTTTAGTAAAAAGTTTTGAAAAAAGCAACCGAAAACGTTTTCTTTTTCTCCTAGTTTTCTAATCGTTCGTCTCAACATCCTTTTTAGTGAAATGATAGGGCAAGAGCTCAAGGATCGTGGTTGCCTTGACTTCCAAATTTTTAGACAATAAATAAACCGGCATTTCATCATCGCAGAATTCACTCAAGACTTGTCGACAAGCTCCGCAAGGACTAATGGGACTCTCGGTTTCTCCGTAAATGTAAATTGCTGAAAAGTCATGAATCCCTTCCGAAACAGCTTTGAAAAGCGCAGTTCGCTCAGCACAATTAGATAATCCGAAACTGGCATTTTCAATGTTGCAGCCCAGAAAAACCTTACTCTCCTGACTGACAATCGCAGCTCCGACTGGAAAATGAGAATAAGGGACATAGGCTTGGGAAGCTGCTTCTTTAGCCATTTCAGCAATTTTCTTATCCATATTAATAGCCTTTACCTGTTAGACCTTTCATGATTTGAACACCGTTTGAAGTGCCGAGTCGTGTTGCCCCAGCTGCAATCATGTCATTCGCATCTTCTAAAGAGCGTACGCCGCCAGAGGCTTTTACTCCCAAATCGGGTCCAACCGTTTGCCGCATCAATGTCACGTCTTCAACAGTCGCACCAGCTGTAGAAAAACCTGTTGATGTCTTAACAAAGTCCGCACCAGCGCTTACTGCTGCTTCGCAGGCTTTGACCTTTTCTTCGTCCGTCAAGAGACAGGTTTCGATGATGACTTTTAAAATGTGATTGCCTTTCACCTCGTTGACAGCAGCAATGTCCGATGCGACATAACTCCAGTTTCCATCCTTGGCAGCGCCGATATTGATGACCATATCAATTTCATCGGCACCATCAATAATCGCCTTTTCTGCTTCAAAAGCCTTGACTGCACTCGTGTTCGCGCCTAATGGGAAGCCGATAACCGTGCAGACTTTAACATCACTCCCTCGCAATCCTTCTGCTGCATAGCTAACCCAAGCTGGATTGACGCAGACTGACATAAAATCATATTCCTTAGCTTCTGTCAAAAGCTGATCAATCATTGCTTTTGTAGCGTCAGGTTTCAGGAGGGTATGATCAATGTATTTATTGATATGATTTGTCATTTTAAGCCTTTCATTTGACGTATTTACCGGATAATCTCAAGGATTTCCTTGTATTCTTTTTGTTCACTGCCGATGTTTACAGCAGATTTGAACTCTGCAATGAGCGCATCGCCAATCGGTTGATTGCTGTAAAGCGTTGCAATGACGTCTGTCGGGCTGACTGCATCGCCTATTTTAGCGTGGAGGTTTATTCCCGCCTGAAAATCGATACTGTCTGCTTTAGTGGCACGTCCTGCCCCAAGTTTCATTGCCACCAGGCCTACATCCATTGCACCCAATTTTTCGATAAAACCATGCTGGTCAGCTGTGATTTCGACGATATATTTCGTTTGAAGTGGTTCACTGATGTTAGAAGCATCTCCGCCTTGAGCCGCAATCATCTCCATCAGTTTCTCATAGGCTTGGCCATTATCAAAGTTGGCGATAATTTCTTCCGTTGTTTTTTCTACGCCAGCCAGCTGCAACATAATCTGAGCCAGTACTGCGATATAAGTGCGGAACTCCTTGGTGGAGCCGCCAGTCAATACTTCCACTGCTTCAGCAATTTCATTGTGATTGCCCACGGCGTATCCCAAGGGCTGGTTCATGTTTGTTATCACTGCGACGGTCTTTCTGCCAACAGCATTGCCTAAATCAACCATGGTTCTGGCCAAGATACGCGCATCATCAATGTTTTTCATAAAGGCGCCGTTACCGACTGTGACGTCTAGTAGAATGGCATCCGCCCCGCTGGCAATTTTTTTGGACATAATTGACGAGGCAATCAGCGGAATTTGATCAACCGTTCCAGTGACATCTCTTAAAGCGTAGAGGAGTTTGTCGGCCTTGACTAAATCGTCCGACTGACCAATGATTGACAGACCGATATCACGTACCTGCGCCTTGAACTCTTCAATGCTGTACTCAATCCTGTAACCGGGAATAGATTCCAGCTTGTCTAAGGTGCCGCCTGTATGACCGAGTCCTCGTCCGGACATCTTCGCCACTGGTACGCCAAATGAAGCAACTAGTGGCACCAGTATAATAGAAACTTTGTCGCCGACGCCACCAGTTGAATGCTTGTCAACTTTAATTCCAGGAATGTCGCTCAAATCAATCTGCTCGCCTGTTTTGACCATGGCCATCGTCAAATCTGCAATTTCTTCGCTTGTCATGCCTTTGAAATACGTCGCCATTGCAAAAGCGGACATCTGATAATCCGGCACTGCACCAGTTACGTAGCTCTCAATCATCCAATTGATTTCAGCCTTGTCAAGGATTTCCCCATCGCGTTTTTTTTGGATGAGATCAACCATTCTGTAAGTCATGTTTTATTATCCCTCTATTTATTTAGTTAATTTGTTGATATCCTCATAATTTTGTCAAGATTTTTTAAATTTAAGCTTATTTTATCACACTTTGACTGTCTTTGCTTCCCATTCTTTTCTCAAAACGCCATACTTCACAGAATCATAAAATTCTCCCTGCCAGAATCGCACCTTTCTGATTCTGCCTTCGAGCGCCAGTCCGCACTTTACAGCCAGCTTCATCATACCGATGTTTCCTGACCACGTCGTGCAGCCAAGGTGCTGAATTTCTGGAAAGCTTTCGAACAATTGGTCAATCCACTGCGGCACAACTCGTCTGCCAATTCCTTTTCCCCAGAGATTTGAGTCATAGATGGCAATACCAAAATCCAGCCATTTCTTTAAAACTCCGTCCTGCCAAGCGGCTGAAGCGACGCCTATGATTCTGTGATTGTAAATAATGACATTGTAGCGAGGATTGTCAGTTAAGATCTTGCCGCTTTTAGCTGAGAATTCTTCCCATGTCAAAACAGGGTCTTCAAAATAGGGGCCGTTGAAATCCATCCACCTAAGATCAGCTTTGGGGCCGAAAGCAATAGACCAATAATCCGGTAAATCGCTTTCTACAAACCTTCTGAGAGTTATCCTATCTTCCATCATTCACTTCTTTTTTGAAAATCTTAGAGTTTCGAAACAGCTGCAAAGGCCAAATTCAGCGAGATTTCTTTTGCATCACTTCCCCAAGTCCGTTCATCATAGTATTCTGAAGCAGCAAGGGTATCCGCGGTGAAAAGAATCAGCCCAAACTGAACCATTCTAAATTCAGCGACCGCGGCCAGAGCCGAGCCTTCCATTTCCACAACCTGACAGCCTTCACTGACGCGATAAAGAACCATTTCTTTTGTTTCACGGTAAAATGCGTCAGTGGTCCAAGATTTGCAGCGCTCAGCCGCAAACCCCTGTTCTTGAAACATTGCTTCAATTTTTGAAATCACGGCAGAATTAAACTTTATCGTCCGCGCAGCCGGCAAATAATGATAAGAAGTTCCCTCATCTCTGAGCGCCTCTTCAGCGATAAAGAATTGATTTTCAGGCAAGTCCACCAATGCCCCGCAAGCACCGATAGAAATGATTTTTCTAACGCCTGACCCAATCATAAATTCAAGCACTTGAGCCGCTGGAGCAGCTCCAACCGGCGCTCTAACAAGAGTGATTTCTTCTCCTTCATACTGGATTTTGTACACATGGAAAAAAGTCGTCGAGGTTTCATAAGTCGTGATGATTTCGG
This sequence comes from Streptococcaceae bacterium, assembly GCA_031285775.1. GTDB lineage: Bacteria > Bacillota > Bacilli > Lactobacillales > Streptococcaceae > Lactovum. The sequence continues at coordinate 5,974 of JAITVN010000117.1, forward strand.
CATCATGCGCCAAGGCATAAGTATCCACTCTGTCGCCCAAAAAAGCAAAAACCGCTTTTTCAGGGAAATGATAACCGTCGCGCTCAGGTTTTATGATAGATTCCGGACTTGTGTCGTATTCTAGAATCGGCAGTTTATTTTTGTAAATGGTCATACTTGCTCCTTCTTTAAGTGCTCTTGACACTCCGTAAAATATAATAGCCCTTGTTGCGAGCAACAATTTCACAATTTCCGAAGACCTCAGTCATCTTTTTCTGTGCAGATGGCGCGCCCTGTTTCTTCTGCAGAACGGCTAAGAGCTGTCCGCCGACTGTCAGATGTTCATAGGCGCCGCAGAGAATTTCATGCACGACTTCTTTTCCTGCGCGAATCGGAGGATTTGTGACAATGTTGTCAAATTGTCCATTAATTGCGGAATAGCTGTCGGAGATGACAAAATCAGCAGTGACAGCATTTTTCACAGCATTTTTCTCTGCCAGGTCAAGCGCCCGTGTGTTCACATCTGACAGCGTCGCAGGCATTTTATATTTTTTGGACAAAGTAAGGCCAATCGGCCCATAACCGCAGCCTACATCCAACAATGTTTGACCAATCGGCTGGAAATTGTCCAGCAACACCCGTGAACCATAATCAATCGCCGACTTGCTGAAGACGCCTGCATCAGTCAGAAAACGCATCGGCATTCCCAGCAGCTCCACAGATAACTCCTGTACATCGTGTTCAAGATCACGATTGTCCTCATAATACATATTTGTTTTCACCATATCTAAGCTCAATTATAGCAAAGAATGTGATAAAATAGGTTCATGAACGAATTCATTAATTTTGACGAAATTTCTCGTGAAACTTGGCAGAATCTCTATAAAAGTTCACTTGCCCCGCTGACAAAAGAAGAACTCGAAGGTATCCGCTCGCTCAACGATGAAATCAGCCTGCAGGATGTGTCGGATGTCTACTTGCCCCTGGTTCATCTGGTGCGGATCTATAAGAAAAATCTTGAAGACATGAGCTTTACCAAAGGCTTATTTTTACAGAAAATTGTCAAAACGCCGCCGTTCATTATCGGCATCTCAGGATCTGTTGCAGTCGGAAAATCCACAACGGCACGCCTTCTACAACTGCTGCTTTCTCGCGCTTTCCGAAATACAACAGTAGAACTCGTCACAACAGATGGTTTTCTTTTTTCCAACGCAGAGCTCAAAAAACGCGGAATACTTGAGCGCAAAGGATTTCCAGAGTCCTATGACATGGAAAAGCTCCTTGACTTCCTTTACAAAATGAAATCTGGACAAGCTGCTGAAATTCCCATTTATTCCCACCAATGCTATGACATATTAGAAAATCAGACCGAAATCATCCAAACGCCGGACATTTTGATTGTGGAAGGCATCAATGTTCTTCAAAATCCGGACAATCAGCTGCTTTACATTTCTGATTTTTATGATTTCTCAATTTACGTTGATGCCGATGAGAAAATCATCGAAAAATGGTTTCGCGAACGTTTTGACAGCTTGCTTCGCATTGCAAAAACACAAGCAGAAAACTTTTACCATCAGTTTACAAAGCTCACACCAGACCAGCTTGAAGCACTTATCCGCGACACCTGGGAAAATGTCAATTTGAAAAACCTTCATGAATTCATCGAGCCCACCCGTAACCGAGCGGAAGTGATCATACATAAGACCGAAAATCATCATATAGATAAGCTTTATTTGAAGAAATATTAAAAGTCAAAGAACCTGCAATTGTTGAATTGTAGGTTCTTTTAGAATAATCTTCATAATCAGACTCAGTTAGATAATTTTGCTTAAAATCGCTGAAAAAGTGACGATAATAAAATCAAAAATAATCTTTGCAATTTTTCTTCTACCCATATTTATGTATCCTTTATGCTATAATGACTATTAAACATCTTATTAAAAAATTTGATTTATTCTTCAAACACTTAAATATATGAAAGTTGGTAGAAATGGTAGGAAAGATCGGCGAAACCTATAAAATGATAAGAATAGCGAAATCATTGACCCAAAAGGAAGTAGTTGGAGAAAACTTTTCAACCGCTCAACTCTCAAAATTCGAAACAGGAGAATCATCTTTAACCGTCGAAAAGTTTTTTGTTCTTTTAGAGAATTCGAATATTCACCTTGACGAGTTTCAGTCAATTTACAATGATTATACACTTTCAGAAAGTTCAATTTTCAGAAGAGAGCTTGTAACTGCCTATGATAGTCGAAATATTCAAAAACTAAGGGGTTATTTCAATTTTTGGAAGGAAAAATACGAACTCAACCCACATCAAAGATACTACAAAATTAATCAGCTTGTTGCAAGCTCAATTTTATCTCTTGCCCTAAATTCAAAAGTTCTCCGGGACGATATTGTTTTTCTTACTGACTATCTTGATTCAGTCACAGAGTGGGGACGTTATGAACTCTGGGTTTTCGGAAACTGTTTAAATTTTTTTGATAGTGGGACATTAGAGTACTACAGTCAAATTATTTTAGGGAATACTGGTTTTTATAAAAATATACACCTCAACCAGCAAATGGTCATCAGAACATTTCTAAATCTAATTCAAGTTTGGTTGTCACGCAAGAATTTAATAGAAGCCTTTAAATATATACAAAATCTGAAGTCAAATAATTTGATTACCCTGGACTTCTTTTATGAGAAAGTTATGCTTAAATATCACGAAGGTCATTATCAGTATCTCCAAGGACACAAGCAGGGCAAAGAAATTATGATAAATTGTGCAAAAAGCTTCGAATATTTTGGTGAATATGACATCTCTCGAAATTTAAATAATGAAATAATAAAATTACATTGACTTTCTTATATTCAAGTTATTTTCAAATCCGGTTCTTCAAGTGTTACTCTTGCTTAACGGCAACTTTTGTTGCTGAAAAAAAGGAGGTAGAACATGTCTATTGATACAAACAACTTCGCTGCTAAAAAGGCTGTATTGGATTTTGAAGAAGAACTTCAAAGTAAATTTCTTCAAATCATGACTCAACAAATGGTTCCATGGAACCATGCGCCTAAAAACTAAATAAAAGGAGCAGGATCAATGAATCTTTCAGAATACATTGGTCAGTATGAAAAGGCAGAGAGTCAAAAATTAATGACCTTTCCTGCCTTTTTTGATAGACTGACTCGAGCACGTAGAATAATGATTGAAAAAATACACGATAATCAAGACAGAAGTCTCAAATCTCCTTTTTATTTATCTGACCTTGGCGTAAGAAATTTAAAGAGTCCAAAGCTCTACGCGCAAATGATTGTAGAAGAATTCAACACCCGAATCCCAGATATCAATGAAGTTGAACAGGAACTTATGGAAATCAGCATCGAAAAACTTGGATCTTGGCTAGACTTAGTGATGCTACTCCTTGGCGATTATGACTTAGTAACTAGAGTGTGCTTCAGAAGAAAAGATGAAATTTTAGCTGCTGAGGATTTTCAATTAAATATTTTTGCAGGAACAGCTTTGGCCGCTATTAACGATGAAAAGTATCACTTATTCTTTAGAAACGCAATGAATCTGAAAGATTTAGATTTTGAGGATCGAGCCGTTTTAAGCCATAGAATTGCTGTATCAGAATTAAAGAGAAGCCATAATTTTGATAAATTTGATAAGGCAATTCTAGAAGTTTTATCTAACTATGATATGGATGATTCTACTAAATTTATCGTTGTCATTGGATTATTAGATAATCTTTCTGGCCTTGAGCAAGTCGAACAAAAAAGATCTAACGTACTTTTACATCTTACAATGATTAACGCTGATATTTTGTTGAATGCGGCTCTAAAAGAAGAAGCTAATCCAGCACGCTATGATATGCTCTTAAGATATCTTGGACAAGTTGCAATTAATCGCAGTCAACTCGAAATGTTTGATGGGAACAAAGAAAGAGCGATTACAATTTTGAAAAGCAGTCTAAAACGAAATTTAGAAAATAATTCCGACTATAGTGGAGAAACTTTCGGAATCTTGTCAGTGTTGGAGTATCAAGAAAAACACTTTTTAGATGCAATCGAGCATGCAAGTCAAGCAATAGCGATATACAAATCAATCGGCGATGTGGTAGCTGCTGAACAAGCCTACAAAGTTTTGGTCGGAGCCAATGACAAAATTGGAAATCATGAAATTGCTGAAGATTTAGCTTTAAAGCTGAAAAAAATGGATAGGAGTTTATTCTTATGAACGGAGCCTCAAACGCCGAAACAGTTTTAGAAGTTCAAGATATTTCCAAAAACTACGACCAGTTTTCAGCCTTGTCAAACATTACATTTCAGCTTCAAGCAGGTGAAATCCTATCTTTCATCGGTCCCAACGGCGCTGGTAAAACGACCCTCTTGAAGATTTTGTCAGGCTTTTTAACAAGTGATTCAGGGACAATTCTCATTCATGAAAAAGATTTGACCAATCAGCTTAATCACCTGAATGCCCTTGTCAGTACAGTGTTTGGCGGGGGCACAGGTTTTTACAAAAGTGCCAGTGTTCAGGAAAACCTGAACTTTTTTGCAAATTTATCGGGCTTGAAAAGAGCCGTAAAATCAGAGAGAATTCGACAAGTGTTAGAAGTTGTCCAGCTTTCAGATCAAAAGTCAAAACGCGTGTCCAAACTTTCCATGGGCATGCTGCAGCGTCTGCACATTGCACGCGGTCTGCTCAAGGAAAGTCCTATTTTACTGCTGGACGAGCCGACAAACGGTGTAGACGCTGAAATGTCGCGTGATATTAGAGAAGTTGTCAGGCAGATTGCTCAAAAAGGAACCGCCATTATTTTAACCAGCCACATTCTGCACGAAGTCAGTGATTTAGCAGACCGAATCATTTTGCTTAATCACGGAGAGATGGCTTTCAGCGGAGATTTAGAGGCAATTGTCGAGGCCTCAGGTGTGACGCGCATTGATCGTCCTGCAACTTTGGAAGAGTCTTATCTCGGCTTGATGGCAAAGTTAGGCGGCGCGCATGGCTAGATTCTGGTCAATGTACGCCTTTCATATCCGTCAATACTTCAAAAACTCTTATTTTATTTGGCTGGTCATTATCAGCACACTAAGTCTGTTGATGCTAAAGTACTTGGGGGCCTATTCTCAGGGGCATTTTCTAAGTGAAAAGGATGTCATCATTTCTGGGGTGTTCGGCATGTGGAGCAGCGCTGTCACCTCGGCAGGCATTCTTCATTTTCAGCGTGGCCAAGGCGTTTTGGTTTATCTGATTAACAGTCCGACTTCAAGTCTGATCAATCTGTTGGCATTGATCAGTGCGCCGGCGACTTTTGGTCTTCTGGCTTATCCGCTGGCTTATCTGGCTGCAGGCTTTTTGAACACTTTTCATTTTGTTAATTTTGATATTCAGTCTTTGCTATATATATTGTTCCTTTGGATTTCTTCTCTATCCATCACTTATTTGATTGCGGAGTTATTTTTACTGACAAAAAATGCCTTTGTTTATGAGGAACTCCTAGTTACGCCTGTGATGATTTTATCTGGCTTATTTTCAATAAACTTTGCCAGCGAAGATATCATGCGTGTCTTAGGGCACTTAGTTCCCATCACTTATCCTGTCCAGCTGCTGACTGGAAATCCTCATTTTTCAGTTGTGAGTTTTTTGAGCTGGCTTTTTATTTTAATCGTTTGGTTCGCAGCTGGATGCTTCATTTTTAGATATCTGCTTATCAAAATCCGTATTAAAGGTGATGTGGAGACAATGTAATGATAAAAATTCTAATTAAAAACCTTTCGCTTTTCAATAATCTAAAAACAATTTTGGTTAGTTTTTTGGTCGGGCCTTTCTTTAATGTCTTATTCTTTTTCTTGATCAGTCCACGAAGCAATGCGAGCGTCTTAATTCTCACGGCGCTCATCTTATCTGCAACTTCTTGTATTATCAGCGTTTATGCACAAATCTATATTCACGCTTTGGACATTGGGATTTTAAAGGAAATTTTTGTCAATTGGAAAGCTTTCCTAAAGTTCAATGGCGCAGCACTGCTGATTGCAAACCTGATTGCGCTGTTGCAGAGTTTTGCTTTATTTATGATTTATCTTATGTTAAATTTTAAAATTCAGATAAGTTTCCAGGACGCTGTGATCATTATCCTTCTTGTCGTCCTCTTCTCCTCTTTATTTGCAATGCTCACCTTACTCGCCTCTTTGACGAACAACAATCCCTACTTTTTTTCGAATCTCATAACAGGCTTGCTGCCCATAATTTCCGCCACCATTATTCCAATAACTAGCTATCCCGCTTGGTTGCAAGTCATCAGTAAGATTTTACCTTTCTGGACAATTCAAAATGTCGTATGGGAAAATCAAGTGTTTTATGGACAGATTGTGCTTTACTTTTCCCTGGCTTTATCGTTACTTGGCGTCGTTCTTGTGAAGACACGCAAAAAAATTCTGCATCAGTAATTTCATTTGAGTATTCTTTATTTGAAAAAGTATTAAAAAATACAATTATTCACAGCTTTAACAGGTCTCCCAGAGCTTTTTTATTCCATTTTTTACCCCTATGTATGGTAAAATAGTCACATGACAAATGCAAAAAAACTTGAAACCATTATCGTCCTTGACTACGGTAGTCAGTACAATCAGCTGATTTGCCGCCGCATCCGCGAAATCGGCGTTTTTTCCGAATTAAAATCACATAATATTACTGCGGCTGAGATCCGCAAAATTGCGCCTGTCGGCATCATCTTGTCTGGTGGACCGAACTCCGTCTATGATGAGGGATCTTTTGATATTGATTCTGAGATTTTTAATCTGGGCATTCCAGTGCTCGGCATTTGCTACGGCATGCAGCTGATGATGCAGAAACTTGGAGGCAGCGTAGAAGCCGCTTCTGAGCGTGAATACGGTGTTGCGCCTCTGCAGCTTCATGGAGAATCTCTGCTTTTTGCAGGCACGCCCAAGGTTCAGGATGTGCTCATGAGCCATAGCGATCGTGTCGCCTATATTCCGGGCAGTTTTGAAATCACTGGAACTTCTCCTAATAGTCCTTTCGCCGCGGTCGAATATGCGGATAAAAAGCTTTATGGCATTCAGTTTCATCCAGAGGTGCGTCATTCAGTATACGGCACTGACATTCTGCGTAATTTTGCTCTCAAGATTTGCGGTGCTGCGGGTGACTGGTCGATGAAAAATTTTATTGACATGCAGATTGCTTCAATCCGTGAACAAGTCGGCGATAAAAAAGTTCTTCTCGGCTTGTCAGGTGGTGTTGACAGCTCTGTCGTCGGTGTTTTGCTCCAGCGTGCCATCGGTGATCAGCTGACTTCGATTTTTGTTGATCACGGTTTCCTGCGTAAAGGCGAAGTCGAGCAGGTCATGGAGACGCTAGGCGGTAAATTTGGTTTGAATATTATTCAGGTTGATGCGTCAAAACGTTTCTGGGATAAGCTTGAAGGGCTATCTGATCCTGAAGAAAAACGTAAAATTATCGGCGCTGAATTTATTGAAGTTTTCAATGATGAGGCGAAAAAGCTTGACGGTATTGACTTTCTGGCCCAAGGCACGCTCTATACTGATGTCATTGAGTCTGGCACAGATACAGCTCAGACTATTAAATCCCATCACAATGTCGGCGGATTACCCGAAGACATGCACTTCCAGTTGATTGAGCCCTTGAATACTTTGTTTAAGGATGAAGTCCGTGCGCTTGGCACCCAGCTCGGCATGCCGGATGACATCGTCTGGCGTCAGCCTTTCCCAGGACCAGGTCTTGCCATTCGCGTTTTGGGCGATCTGACTCAGGAGAAATTGACCACGGTCCGTGAGTCCGATGCCATTTTACGTGAAGAGATTGCAAATGCTGGTCTTGAGCGTGATGTCTGGCAGTATTTCACTGTGAATACAGGTGTGCGTTCGGTCGGCGTTATGGGCGATTACAGAACTTATGACTACACTTTGGCCATACGTGCCGTTACTTCTATCGATGGAATGACCGCTGATTTCGCACAGCTGCCTTGGGAAGTCCTGCAGAAAATCTCGCAGCGCTTCGTGAATGAGGTTGACGGTGTTAATCGCGTGGTCTACGATATTACTTCCAAGCCGCCAGGAACGATTGAGTGGGAATAATTGAATTAAATAAATTGTAAACAAACGTCGATGCTGATTTCATCGGCGTTTTTGATATCGTTTTTGGGATTGTCGCATAAAACTTTTTTAGAAAAAAGTTCAAAATATTACAAAAATTGAATATTGTCTAAATTTGAAGCAAATTATTTCGCAATTTTCTAAATTTAATATACAATAGTTTAAAAATACCTCAAAAGATAGGAATAAATTCTATGCCGAAACTAATTGCCAACGCTAAGATTTTCTCCCTTGGCGGAGAAATGTGGGTCACTGACGAAAATGAGAAACCGCGCTACACAATAAAGGCATCGTTCATGAAAATCCCAAAGCATTTCACAATTTTGGATAACGAAGGAAATACTCGTGCCGTCGTGACCCGCAAAATGCTGTCTATGATGCCGAAGTTCTTTCTGGAAGTTGATGGTCAAGAAGTTGCCACTCTCTCTCAAAAGGCAACACTCATGAGGAAAAAATTCGAAGTAGAGGCAAAAAATATTCAGCTGCAGGGAAATATCTGGGATTACAGTTTCGAAGTCCTTCGGGAAGGTCAGCTGATTGGAAAGATTGACAAAAGCTGGACTTCTGCTAGAGACAAGTACATGATTGAAATTGAATCACAAGAAGATGAAGTACTCGTGCTCGGACTTGTTTTAGCTGTCAATTATGTTAAAGCTGAAGAGGACATGCTTCTTCTTAGTTCTGTCTAAAAATTTGCTCGGGATGTCTCATCTCCCGAGTTTTTTTGATGATTATTTGCCATTTGTCTGTTTTCATCAAAATAAAAGGATGTGAAGGCTGAGAAATTGAATTCTAGCTTTTTTAGTATTTATTAAAGAAAACCTTATCATTTATTCATTATATTCTTATCAGATGTGTTATACTATCCTTAAATAACTCTTAAAAACGAGAGTTCACTTCTGTGGGCCCTCCAATAGAAAGGAAAACCTCATTGAAAAAAGCAATGACAAAACTCAGTCTGTTCATGGCTTTTGTACTGGCAACCCTCTCCCTCTTCGCCTCAATCAGTTTTGCTTGTACTTCGGTCTACATCGGCTCTGACTACACAAATGATCACGCTACCTATTTCGGTCGCTCAGAGGACAAAATGAAGAGGGCGCGTAAAGTTTATGGCGTACAACCCGCCAGCACTCATGCCCCTGGAGAATTCTACAACGATGCTGGTGGTAAAGGCGGCTTCAAGCGTCCTTATCCTGACCAGACTTATCGTTTTACCTACGTCAGAGATTCCGAAAACTTCTGGAAAGGGGATAAGCTCGCTTATGCAGAAGCAGGAACAAATGAATTTGGGCTCTCAGTTTCAGCAACTTTGAGCACTTTTGCAGGTACGATTAATTTTGATCCAATGGCCACATCTGATGATCCATCCAAAAATGCCTATCAATATACTGGGCCTGACGGCAACAGCTATAGTTCAGCTGGAATTGCCGAGTACAATCTCCCTTCTGTTTTGTTGGGCGAAACCAAGACAGCCCGTGAAGCCGTCCAGCTTTTAGGCTCAATTATCGATACTTACGGTTCAGCTGAGACTTACCAGGTTCATATTGGAGATGCGCAAGAAACATGGATGTTCTTTACTGTCTCTGGACATCAATGGGTCGCAATGAAACTCAACAACAATCAAGTTTCCGTCAACCCGAATATGGGGTCACTTCTTTTTTATCCTGATTTAAACGATTCAGAAAATTGTCTACACTCTGCCGATATAGAGAAAAAACCAAATGAGGCAGGAAAAGCCATCTATACAGAAGAAAAATTTGACATCGGCAAAACTTATGGGAAATATAAGCCTGGAAAGTATGGTGGTGAAGGAGCAGCCAATTATGTCCGCTATATGCAAGGGCTCTACTACTTCAATGCTGAATTTGCCAGCACTCTTGATGTCTCACCCTCCGGCAAACCGAACCATGGGATGATCATGCAAATTGTTGATCCGCCGCTCTTTTTCACCCCCAGTAATCAAAACATGGACACACAGTTCATCTTGAACTCATTGAAAAGCCGCGGTGAAGGGTCACCATTTTCTGCAGATACTTTCAATCCAATCTACATGGTGAGTAATGGTACACAAATGGAAACCAATTTCTTCCAGACAAGAAAAGGCTTGCCAGCTGATATCGCAACGATTGAGTGGCTCTGCCCGACTCGTTCTGAATTCGGCTTTCATTTACCAAGCTATGGGGCACTTGTGACGGAAGTCGCTGATTGTTTCGCCGATGGTCCAATTGATCATGGCAGCATCAGTAAAGTTGATGACCTCTTAGAGCCCGATGCAGCTACAGAAAACTCCTTGGCTTATACCTTGATCGATATAGACAGCCTTTGTCAGTCTAATCGGGATAATTACGGGAAAAAGATCCGCAGCTATTTCGATGCCCTGCAAACTGAAATTGTCCGCCAGCAAAAACTATTGGATGAAGTCATGCTGACATTACCTGCGTCTAAAAGTGCTGATAATACACTGGACAAGACAAGTCTCGCCAATAGCAGTTCCAAAGCTTTGGCCAATCAAATGTTTGATAGATCGAAAAAAGTACTTGCAGAACTGCAAACTCATATTAAACAAGACAGAGTCAATGGAGCTGCCAGTGATTTCAGCCCCTCTGATCTGAATGACGACGGCACAGTCAAGTCTCCACTCAGCTACGCTGCCTATGCGATCGCACCAGCCATTACGGCCCAGCCGCAAGGCGCAACATACAATCAGAACAATGCTGCTAAGCCGCTGACCACAGAAGCCTCAGCTGGTGAAGGCCTTGTCAGCAGCCTCACTTTCGAGTGGTTCGAGCGCAGTGAAAACGGATCTGAGAGTTCAGTCGCAATGGGCGAAAGTTTCACACCAGGCACAAAATCTCTAGGCCAGCACAGCTACTTCGTCCGAGTCACAAACGAGGCAGGACTTCATAGCGACAGTGAAGATGCGACAATCACCATAAAGAAATTAACGGCAGCCCTTCCTCAGAACAACTCTTTCAAGCTGGATACTGACAAACCTATCGCGGGTAGCACGTTTAACATCACTGCGACAGGGGACTTGCAAGATTCATCTGCTCTTGCAGCAGGAGATGAGCGCTATATTCCTGTCAAAGCCTCTGCCAGTGATTCAGAAGTCTCATTTTCAAAAGCTGCGCCGTATACAGCACAACTGACGCTATCAAAAGCTGGATATTATACACTGAAAGTTGACTTTGAGCTACAGAAATGGGACGGAGAAAACTGGCTATCAAGCGGAAAAAACGACAGCAAATCAGCTTTAATTTCGGTTGAAGCCGCTTCTTCTCACGACACACCACCCAGCAGCAGTTCACCCAATGACCAAAACAACGATCAGAACAGCGGTCAAACCAACACCAAAGGCAGCAAACAAAACAGCAATCAAAGCGGCAGTACGAATAAACCCAGCAGTAATTCCGATAAAGTTAAAGTAAACAACCAAAATAAACTGCCGGATCTGGGAGAATTATTCACGAACTACAGCTTGACAGCCGTCGGTATTCTAGTACTTGCTGTCGTTATCTTCGCCACCAGGAAGCATTTCCATAAAAACTAAATCAATAGTAAGCATCAGTTTTTGAAATAAGAAAATCCTGTCACTTTATAAGCAAAACGCTTTTCCTAGAAAATAATAGAACAACTGGAACTCCAGAATTTCTGGAGTTTTTGTACTATTTGTACTAGCAACTCATTATAATTTTTGTTAAACTTTGACTAAGTTAGCACTTGGAGGCTTACGTTATTCCTAATATTACGAACCAATTATCTAGAAAAAATGACCAACTGTCAGAAATGAAAGACAAAGCTGAATTTTTTTGTTAAACTAGTCTCAAGGCTATGAAACACCAATATTTGCAAAATTATAGCAAGTTTTTTGAAAGGACGCTATGAAAGTTACGGCACTAATCAACTTTCAAAAGAGTGAGATAACACATAAATGAAGTTTACTAAATTCCTAATTTTTGCGGCTGTTTCTGCATCGGTGATTGCATTCAGCGCAACAGCAAAGGCAGATATTTCCATGTACCGATTGTACAACCCAAATTCAGGCGAACATTTTTATACTGCGATTCCCTTTGAACGTGATCAATTAATCAATTCGGGCTGGCGCGATGAGGGAACTGGATGGTCTGCGCCCGAGTCAGGTGCTTCTGTCTACCGTCTTTATAATCCAAATGCAGGAGACCATTTTTATACATTGAGCACTTTCGAGCGTGACAGTCTCATCAATAGCGGCTGGAAGGATGAAGGCATCGGCTGGTACTCGGGAGGTACAGTAGCACTTTATCGCTCCTACAATCCAAACGCGGCAGCCGGAGCTCATAATTATACCACGTATACTTTTGAGCAGACATCACTTGTAAATCAAGGCTGGCGTGATGAAGGCATTGCTTGGTATGGGACAGCAGCCGGTGTTCCTAGCACTAAACCTCAGTTGCCTAACACCAGTTTACATGCGACTGCTCCCTTCTATTATTCTCAATTAGACCCGCGTTGGTCTGGAAACCTGCTCAATGCTGGCACTGTAGGGATTGACGGTTGTGTTCCAACGAGTCTGGCAATGATATTAGCCGGGAGTTATGGGATAAATACTGATCCTGGTCAGGTGGCGAAAAAGATGGATGCCATCTCGACATTAGCTCACGGATGCAGCGGAAAAGATCTACTGGCAACTGTTCCTGCTTACGGGCGCACGATTGAGCAGGTTAATTCCGCAGACCAGGCAAAAGCCCTATTGGGTCAGGGTGTGCCCCTTATTTTTTATGTGAATGTCGGTGTGGGGCATGCTGTGGCGGCTTATGGACTCAGCGCAGATGGAAATGATACGATTGTCCTTGATCCATTTGGGCAAAAGTATTATCCTGCTGACCGCTTGGTAAATGTTGAGACACTCTTTGCTAATTTGTCGCCAGACTCAGCTGATTGGGATGCTGGTGTGCCGATCTTTGCCATTAAATAAATGGCATTTTTGAAGGGAATGAAAAAGGTTGAAATGAAAAAATTATTGATTATCTCGGTTATTTTTCTGCTTTCGGTAGGTCTTACAGGTTGTGAAAATAGCGCTACCCCTGAGAGTTCCTCTTCTGCAAAGAAAATAAAAAGCGCAAGTTCTACGACCGACGCAAGGCATGCCGCGTCTTCATCTAATAAAAGTAATGCTTCTACTGATGTGCCCTCTTCAAGCAAGACAATTCGAACGGAAGAAGGAAGTCAGACCGATTTGGCCCAAGCACGAACGGCACTCTACCAGGCAGGTATCAATACTGCAAGCTTCTCAGATGAACAGATTCTTGAGTGGTGGCAGGCCGCAAAGAATCAAGACCTAGATTTTGTGGCATACGCCCAAAAGCAAATGCAATGAATTCTGAGCCTATAAAAAGGTCATTCCAGAATGTTTCTAGAATGACTTAATGTGTACACAAACCTGATAGATACAGACTTTTCCTCTACTTGATTGCTGAATAGTTGGGCTTAGTGGAGTTCCGAAAACTCATGCAAAAAGGCTGTGCCGTTAGGCAAGATGTGAGACTTTGGCTCACATCTTAGCAATGAAAGCGAAGCTTTCATTGCGGCCTGCACGCCTTTTTGAATGAACTTTCGGAACGGAGTGAACTTAAACAACAGTCTGATCATTCTAGAAACTTTCTAGAATGATTTTTCGCAAAGGCGTCTGCATTCTGTAAGCTTGAAAAATTGATCCTTTCAAGTCTAGATTCTCTCCCACAAATTTATTTACCCATCAGAAAATAATTGACGGATAGCTTTGCTTGAAATCAACAACTGCACCAATTAAGTTGGCGTCATTTTTGAATTCACAGCTGATCACTTTCGGTACAAATGGCGCAATATCAACGATATACATGATCTTTTGAAACTGCTTCTGCAGCTCAGGAATGAGCCAATCGGCTTGCGACACGCCTCCGCCGAGGATAACACACTCAGGATCAAAGCTATAGGTCAGGTTAAAAATGCCTTTTGCAACATTATACAAGAATATTTCCTTCTCTTCCTGCGCAATTTTGTCATTTTTGTCGGCCTGTACAAAAATTTGGACGGCATCAAGCGTTTTTCCGGTCCGCATATTGTAGCGCTCAGCCATACGAACAGTCGTTCCTAAATCAGAGAAAGAATTCTCATCGTCCATCAGCATAAAGCCAAACTCGCCACCGAAAAGATGTTTGCCGTGATGGATTTTACCGACTAAGACAATTGATCCGCCGACACCCGTTCCCAGGACTACAAAGAGGACATCAGACATTCCCCGCGCGGCACCAAAATTAACCTCCGCCAGCGCCGCACAATTGGCGTCATTTTCGATTGATACAGGCAAAGAGAAAATCTCTTTTTCTAAAACTGATTGAATTTCAAAATCATGAATATATGGAAGCGCACTGGCACCCTCAATGATGCCGGTTTTTTTGTTGACAGCACCAGGAGAGCTAATGGCGACACCCTTGATTTGAGGGGTGGACTTGAAATCTTCTCCAAGCTTTTTCAACTCTCGGTAGAAGTCATCAAGATGATCAGGCGTTGGAAATGAAGACTTTTCAGAAAGTTCGCTTGCCTCAAATTTGGCCTACTTGATGGATGAGCCACCGATATCAATGATTAAAATCGAAATTGCACGGTACTTGTGAACATATTTTTTTTAATAATTAGGGGCCTTCTTGACACCAAGGATTTCGTGCGGGTGGCTTTCGATCAAGCCTGCACTTGACATTTCAATAAATTGCGCTTTCTCATGAAGCGCAGAAATATCTTCTGTACCTGTATATCCCATGCCGGCTCTGAGTCCGCCCAACATCTGATAAATAATATCCTCAGCTTTTCCTTTATAGGCAACCACACCTTCAATACCTTCGGGAACTAATTTATTGGCTTCGTTAACACCTCCCTGGAAATAACGGTCCTTTGATCCCCGCTCCATAGCGCCAAGTGAGCCCATGCCGCGATAGGTCTTGAATTTTTGACCATCCACTTCAAAAATCTCACCTGGTGCTTCTGCTGTTCCTGCAAACATTGATCCGAGCATGACTGCATTTCCGCCTGCTGCGAGAGCTTTGACGATATCTCCAGAGTATTTGATGCCGCCGTCAGCAATAATGGTTTTACCGAGTTCACGAGCGACTTCTGCTGCGTCATAAATTGCGGTAATTTGCGGCACTCCAACACCTGCTACAACGCGTGTGGTACAGATTGAGCCTGGGCCGATTCCGACTTTGACCACATCAACACCAGCTTCAAACAGAGCCCGCGCTCCTCCTTCTGTTGCAATGTTTCCGGCAATGAGTGTCTGAGCAGGGAAATGCTTGCGGATTTCTGAAATTTTTCTTAAAACGCCGGCAGAATGTCCGTGAGCTGTATCAATGACAATCGCATCAACGCCAGCGGCAATCAATTCTTCAACGCGCTCAAAGGTATCCGATGAAACACCAACAGCTCCTGCAACAATCAATCTCCCCTCAGCATCGACCGCTGCATGTTCTCCAGTGACAGCTTCGACTTTCACTTTGGTTACTTCCGCTGCCTGCTGATCAATGGTTAAGTTTTTGTGAATGACGCCCATTCCGCCCATTTGTGCCATCGCAATGGCCATGTTACTCTCAGTCACAGTATCCATGGCTGCCGAAAGAATGGGGATGTTCAGCTTCAGAGTGGGAGTCAAATGTACAGAGACGTTGACTTCATTTGGTAAGACGTGACTTTCTGCAGGAATCAGCAGGACATCATCGAAAGTTAAAGCTTTTTTCAAAAATTTGTTTTCCCAGTTTGACATTTTTCTCCTTTATAGTTGTTGCCTTATTTCACAAAGCTTGGTCATTATTTTCGAGCCTTGTTTGTTTAACGTTTGATCGAATTTTTCATCAAAATCTACGAGCTTAAGATTATATTTCATTATTTTATCACGAAATGACCTGAAATTCTTCGCAGACGATGTCCATATCCGGTCTGAATGTCCCGAATGTTCGGAAAAACTCTTCGTGAACCTGACGCCAATAAGCCAGCGTCAAATCTCCTTCTCCTTCTTTACGCGCATGTTCGGCAGAGACTTCATTGAACTTCACAATGTACACTTTGGTCGTTGTAATGGCACAAACAGGTTCTCCTTTGGAATTTAGGACAATATCATATTTTCCGTCTACTTTAGGAAGCGGAGAATTCTCTCGGATATATTCAGAAAAGTCACCTGCTGTGGCAGTTTTTTTGCCTTCTAGCGCAAGTTGTGCCAATTCATCAGCTTCCTTAAAATACTCGGTGTCATTCAGGGCATCAGCTTCTTCAGGGTTTTCCCAAGGGTTTCCAAGGCAGAAGGCCCACGCCTCACGGAATTTTTCAGGGTTCAAGCGGTGTTCTGAGATAAATTTATCATAATTCATGTTTTGATTATATCAAAAATGATAAAAGTCATTTGATCTGAAGACTGCAAATTGGTTTGAGTTCAGTTTTTAACTCATTTTCACTCAAATTGTCAAAAAAAATCAAGTTTATTCTTGACTTTTTGTATTATATGTATTACAATAACTAATACAAAGAACGAAAGGAAATTCGCCCAAATGATGGAAATCGATTTTATAGCAAGTACGCCGATTTATCAGCAGATTCGCGACCAGATCATTCTTGCATTAGCCAGCGGCGATTTGCAATTTGGTGATGAATTGCCGAGCGTCAGAAGTATGAGCGATGAAATCGGCGTGAACAGCATGACGGTTTCAAAGGCTTATCAACTACTCAAAGATGACGGAATTGCTGAAGGCGACCGTCGCAAAGGGACAAAAATTGTCGATCAGATTCGGACGAGCGATCGGATAAAAGAACAGATTCGCAGTGCTTTTATTCTGCTGACTGCTGAGTGCGCCATTCGCGGCATTTCCAGTCAAGAGCTTAAAGATTTGATCGATCAAATTTACAAAAAAAATCAGGGGGTTTAAACAATGTTAAGTCTTATTTTCCTAGCTGTCTATTTCTTTGTGAGTCTCTTAATGGCAGTGACGCAGTATAAAATCAATTTTTCCATGAAAAATGTTGTGCTTGAAAATACACTTCCCAAGGAGGCAACGACGGCTCCTGAAACAAAAAAGATTCTGCAGAGCTTTCTTAAAAGATCCATTGCGGCATCTTTACTCTTTGGTATTCTGCTCTGCAGTATTTTCGTGATTCCCTATGACTCCATCATCTTTCTCTTTTTCTTCGTCTCTCTCTTCGGCTGTTTGGGGGTTCAATTTATCCTTTATATCAAAGCAATTGAGGAGATGCATGAGCTGAAGCTTGAAAAGGGCTGGACGACAGAGACCAGCAAGATTGTGGTTGATTTAAAGACGATGCGTCTCAAAAATCGCAAATTGTTCCCAGTTTGGTGCTTTCTCTTTCCGATCATTGTCTTCATTATCATCACTGTTTTCTCCGTCATGATGAACAAAGATTTGACGCAATCATCTGCCTTTTCGATGTTGTTCATCATTGACATCAGCACTTTTGCAGTCTTTCTCTTAACTGCCCTTTGGACTTATTATCTGGTCTGGAAAATGCCTGTTCATGCGGTCACAAAAGATCAGCAGATCAATCAAAAAGTCAATGATGTTCAAAAATCATTTTACGGAAAAATGATCTTAGCCTTGCTGATCTTTGCTGTTCTCTTGTCAGGTTCACTGACGCTCAGCTTCGGTAAATATTTAATTGCCATGCCGATTTTTATCATTGTCGCTGCCTTTGTATTTGTCGGCTATTCTTTCTACCTTGTCTTTGGCTACCGCCGCGAAACCAATCAACTGCTGGCGCGTATTCAGCCGCTTTCCTACGAGAATGAAGACCAGTACTGGCGTTATGGCATTTACATCAATCCGAATGACCAACGCTTATTTGTGCCGCAGCGTATTACCATGAAGCTGAGTTTAAATCTCGGTCGAAGGGCTGGAAAGGCGATTGCGGCTGGAACAGGAATTTTTCTGCTACTTGTTTTTTCTGGATTGATCTTGTTTACCGGCTACAATGACTTCACGCCACACCCATTTCAGGCAAATGTCAGTCAAGGCGGGCATCAACTCGTTCTAAAGAACGGGATAAGTAGCAAGAAGTTGAATGTCAAGGATATTCAATCCATCGAAATGATCTCAAACCAGGTAAAAAATGCGTCAAAGATTAATGGCATGAACACTGATAATTACGACACAGGTACTTTTTCCGTCAAAGGTAAAGAAAGTTACCTGCTAATTTTCCGCAAAACTGCAAAGGTTGTCCACATTCGGACAAAGTCATATAATTACTACATCAATGACCGCACACTAGAGGATACCGAGCAGATGTATAAAAAGCTTCAAAAAGAAATTAAATAAAATAGGAGGATATCATGAATACTTCAGTTAATACGCTCACACAACTTGACCCGAAAGTCTGGCTGCTTCTAACGCCAGTCATGCTTATTGAAATTGGGCTGCTGATTTTCTGTCTGGTCAAGCTCATTCGCAGCAAGGGAACGCGCTACTTGAACAAGGGCATCTGGGCGCTGATTATCATTTTCGTTCAGCTTATCGGCAGTATCCTGTATTTGGTACTAGAAAGCGGGCACAATGACAGCGATTAAGTTTGAACATGTCAATAAAAGTTTCGGCAGGCAGAAAGTCATTGACGATTTGTCCTTTGAGATTGAGGAGAACACGGTGTGCGGTTTCCTTGGTCTCAATGGTGCCGGAAAAACGACTTCTTTCCGACTGCTGAATGGCTTGATTCCAGCGGATTCTGGGAACATAGAAATTCTGGGAGAAAAGGTGACCAGTGGGCAGCCGAACGCGCAGATAAAGTTTCTGCAGGATGTCCCGGAATTCTATGCATATATGACGGCGCGTGAGTATTTGAAATTTATCTGCGATTTAAACGCGCTCAGCGACGCAGACAAGAAAATCTCGGAGAAGCTGGCGCTGGTTGGACTGACAGAGGCGCGCAACAAGCGTATCGGCTCTTTTTCCCGAGGCATGAAGCAGCGCATTGGCATTGCGGCGAATATTATTGCGGAACCGAAGGTTCTGCTGCTGGATGAGCCTGTGTCAGCTCTTGACCCGGTTGGGCGCAAGGTAGTCTTTGACCTGATTGAAAGCCTCAAGGGGAAGATGACAATCTTCTTTTCCACGCACATTATAGATGATGTTGAAAGGGTATCGGATAAAATCATCATGATTCATCATGGTAAAAAGATTTTGGACGGAAGCGTCCAGGAAATGAAAGAACACTTTAAGAGTGACGCGCTGGAACTTGAATTCTTGAATGTGGACGATTTGCAGCGTTTTGTCGGCGAGTTCTCAACTTATCGGCCGATGCGTGAGGGCGACAAGCTGATGGTGAAGCTGTCATCCAGCGACTTGAATACGCTCCAGGAAGCAGTCTTCAGCTTTTTAAGCCAGACGCAGATGATGGTTAGCTCCGTCAGGATTGCCAGTCCTAGCCTGGAAGAAATTTTTGTGACAGAAGTTGAGACTGAGGGCTTGCCCGAACGTTATTCCAGTGAGGAGGCGCGAAAATGAAAAAAATCCTGATTTTGTTCAAAAAAGACCTGCTCGAGCTCTGGAGGACAAAGAAAATCTTGATTCTCTCGCTGGTTTTCATTCTCTTTGCTCTCTCAAGTCCAGTGCTGGCCTACTATACGCCTGAAATTCTCAAATCATTGGGCGCAAGCGGCATGCAGATTGCCATACCAAAAGCTACAATTTATGACAGTTATGACCAGTTCTACAAAAATATTGGACAGATTGGCCTCTTTGTCCTGATTATCGTCATCAGCGGCTTGATTGTCAATGAGCGACGCCGCGGGCAATTTACAAGTTTGCTGAATAATGGCGTGAATAAGGCACAATTCGTGCTGTCAAAGATAGTCAGTCAAGTCCTCGTTTTCAGCCTGATTTACCTTCTCGCAATTGCCTGTTTCAGCATTTACAACATTGTTCTGTTTGATAAAAACTGGCTGGCTCACAGTTTCCTCTCGCTCCTTCTAATCTACGTCTACTTCTTCTTTGTCATTTGTCTGACCAATTTTTTCAGCAGCTGGATGAAAAACATGGTGCTGACCTTGGTACTGAGTCTAGCCATAACAATTTTCATGGGATTGTTCAGCATGTTCAAATTCGGAAGCTATCTGCCCAGTTATCTGCCGAACTTAGCTACGAGCGTCCTGCACGGGAAAGAATTGACGAATGCCTATCAGACCATGGGAATAAGCTGCTTAGTCTCATTGGCACTTGTGGTACTGGCTGCGAAACTATGTTCTAATCGGGAATAAACTAAAAAAACTAAACAGGTTTAAATAGCTGTTTAGTTTTTTGAATTCAATTTTTACTGGGTAAATAAAGTCCTGCTAGAACTAATGCAGCAATGGAAGCAATCAGAAAAAACAGAAAAGTAAAGCAGCCCAATCTCGTGCCTCTTGAAAATCCGAATTTAAAGAAATTATTGACTGTCCAATAGCAAAGGAGAACAGTCAGCAGAATTAATTGAAGTACAAATAGAGAAGCTGAAATGCTCAGCATTGAGGAAATAGCACTGACAAGTCCTGTAAATAGAAAGTAAATCGCTGCCCATAGAGGAATCAAGAGTACCATCAACAAGATGACAATCATGACGCGCGAAAAGCCTTTCGCTTTCCCCCAGAACTTTGAAGATTTCGGCTCCGAATCCATTTGTTGAATAGCTGGCTCTACCAGCAAGAAAACTTCTCCGCACTGCTCGCAGACAAAGGTTCCGTCTTCTTTCTGCCAGAAAGCATCTGAACCGCAGTTATCACAGCTTTTATTATCCAGTTTACTTACCTCTCAATCATCAAAAGAACAACTCTCATCACTTATTAAATTTTCTATTATTATAATAACAAATAATTCAATCAAAAAACTTAGGATTGGTCAAAAAAGGAACGATATTAGACACAAATCTAAAATTTGTAGTCTATATCGTTCGCATTTAAACATTAGATGGCCAAGTCGAACTTCAACTGCGGCTTCACAGGTTCATAATCAACGAGCTCAAAATCCTCTGGCTTAATGGCAAAGAAGTCAGTACCGTCAGGCACATTCAGCAAAAGCCGCGGCTCTCTGTCAGAAGGCGTGCGACTCAAAAGTTCTTGAGCTTGCTCAAACTGATTGTCATAGATGTGCAGGTTGTTCACAAAGTAGAAAAACTTGCCTGGCTTCCAGCTGAAATGCTTGCAGAGCATGAGCTGCAACGCCACATACTGCATGGCATTGATGTGATGTGCCACCAGCATGTCATTGCTGCGCTGGGTCAGAGTGGCATCCAGATAAATCTGTCCGTCTGCTTCTCTGCGCACATCAAACATGGCCAGGAAAGCACAAGGCAAGAGACCTTCTGTTGCGTCGAAATCCTCATACTGCCAGAGATTGATGATATTGCGGCGGTTCCAGGGATTTTTCGCGAGGCCGTCAAGTAAGCGTCCGATGATGTTGTACTTTTTGACGGTCGCACCGTAGCGCTGGCCAATCGTACCTGTGCCTGCGACTTCCCATTCGTCCCAGTATTTAACGCCGTATTTGTCGCGCAGTACTTCTAGCGAGCTTGTCTGGTCTTGATAAATCCAAAGCAGTTCTTTGACGGCTGATTTTATTGCAATTGGACGGAGCGTGGTAATTGGAAACTGACCTTTCTGCAAGTCATAGGTCGCAAATGAACCCGTGATGTACTTGGAGTTTGCGGTTTTTCCGTCTTTGTAATGTGGTCTGGCATTCTCACTCATCACACCATTTGACATAATATTATTTATGTTATCCTTGAATATCGCATCTGCGTAAGTCATTTTTTTACCCTTTCAATAAAATGTTTCACGACGGCATCGAATTTTTCAGCATCCTCTAAATGCAGCAAATGCCCACAGCCCTCAAAGATCTCAGCCTGTGACAACGAATTGTGCGTCAAAGCCAATGCAGCTTTTGCATGAGCTGTTGGAGAAGTCGGTGACCCGCTCCCAGCCAGAAACAAGTGAGGTACAGCTTCTTGCACCAAGGTCGTCCGAAAATCCTGAGTGAGAATATTTTGCAGCAAGGGTCTGCCCAGCTGGAAATCAAAGGCCAGGAGACTTTCACCTAGCTCTCGTTTCAACTCGTCAGGTAGTGCCTTTTTCGTCAAATGCATTTCAGGAAAGTCATTCATGAACTTTTCCAGACCTGCAAAGTCTAAGCCTTGTCCATCCAGCCAATCAGGATTGCGGAGAAAGCAGGGTGCCTGATCTTCGGTTACCAGCGCCAGCAATTCCTTGTCCGTGAACATCTGCTCATAAGCAAAAAGCACTGTCGCGCCCATCGAGTGACCGATAAAAACGGGCTGCTCCAGCCGCAAATTCTCAGTCAGTTCGCGCAAGTCCAGCGCCAAACGCTGTACGGTCAAGCCGTAATCAACTTTGTCCGAATGGCCGTGACTGCGGTGGTCATAGGTAATCACGTGAAAGCCAGACTTGGCAAAGCTTCCCATCTGTACCAGCCAAGTTGCTTCGCTGGCCGAGTAACCATTGACAAACACCACTGCTTGCCCTGATTTCATACCGTATTCATGGAAACTAATGGATACGCCATCATTCGTAATAAATTTTGACATAAGTCTATTTTACCAAAAACAGCTCAGATGAGCTGCAATTTTTGTTTTTTTACTAAATATCCCATCAAAGCTCCGATTTATGATATGAATGAATACTTTTTATTGCTTTCATTTATACTTTTACAAATTCTCAATGCCGTGGGGCTGACCATTATGACATACCGCTTCAATTCGATAACCGTCAGGGTCAACTATAAACGCAGCGTAATAATTCTCGCGGTAATCCATACGATAACCTGGCGCTCCGTTATCTGTGCCGCCATTTGCCATCGCTTCCGCATACCAAGCATCCACTTCTTGATTCGTCTTCGCCTGAAAAGCAAAATGAAAAGGGTGTGGTTCGCCTTGGTGAACTTCAAAGTCTCCATAAGGATCATGACTGATACCATCCGTGAAGTTTGCCCCTTTTTCCCAGGCATGATGGATCTTGTATCCGAACGCTGCCAAAGCCGCTTGATAAAACTTGACGGATTTCTCGACGTCCTTCACCGCAATTCCAAAATGATTGATCATCACTCCTCCAATTTCTTTGATAACCAATTATACACTTTTCTAGTTCATTGATTTGGATTTTGTTGACGTTTTTTTAGTAGTAATTCCAAAGCTCCTAAGCCCAGCATTCCCGAACCTGCAAGAAAAACTGCTTCCGACTCATTCTCTCCGGTTCTTGGAAGGGTCCGCTTGACAGGTTTACTTTGAGGCGTCACATCAGTTGAGGTACTTGGATTTTGAATCGGTTTGGCAGGCACATCATCTGTAGGCACCGTCACAGCGCCAGTATTCTGTGCATATGTAACCGTGAACTCTAAATCAGCACTCTTGTCATCAACATTTTGAGCAGTGATTTGCGTTAAGTCGCCTGCTGAATCAGTGGTAGAAATAACATGATAGTCTTTCACTGCCGGATATGCTATGGCTGGGAAGCTGGCAGCACCAGTGTTCCAGCTGGCATCAAGCTTTTCATAAGGGTCAACCGATGGGCTGCTATGGTCGATTAGTTTAAAGTAATAAATTCTTTTACCGCTGGCTTGGTCAATGAGGCTTACAATCATGACTTTCTGAGAAAAGGCAGGCATCAGTACTCGGCCATTGTCGCTCACAAAGTGGACGGTTTCAGTCACAATACTTTGTGATGTAATTTTTGGTGTAAATTCCCATACACCTGTAACCTGCACATCAGCGCCGGAAATTGTAACCAGAGCATTGTCCCAGCCTTTAAAAGTCCAAGCTCCCTCAGGAAAAATCACTCGCGTTGTTGATAAGGTCGGCGATTCAACCACAGCTTTGTCATCAATTTCCCTGAGAGGCGCTGGTAAGAGCCGCATAATTTCCTCAGGCAATCCTTTGCTGGAATTTTTATCAGTCACAAAATTATAGCTGATAACATAGGCCGATTTTTTCTTCCAAACGTATGTGTCTGGCACACTGCCGTCATAATTTATCATGAAATCATCACTGCTGCTATAGATTTTTCCTGTATCAAGTCCAATCCACTCGCCTGTATACTTGTCCGATAACGGTATTGGCGGCAAGCCTGAAAACTCTGAAAATCGTCCAAGTTCCCCTAACGAAATACTTTTTAGTTTTTCGCAGCCTTCAAAAATCGATGATTCCCTGCTTTGATTACTGGTCTCACTCCCCATGGTCCAGGAAGATAGATCGACAGATTCTAGATTGCCGCATTCTGAGAAAGCTTCTGTAAAGTTGGTTACATTTTTTGTATTCCATGTGGACAAATCAATACGCTTTAGGTTATCACATTGGGTAAACATAAATGAA
>JAITVN010000119.1 GCA_031285775.1 Streptococcaceae bacterium
TTCCACGCTTCCTCTAGCCCTGACCTCACGGTCAATACCTTGCGCTTCACTAGTGGTTGGTCGGATTGTACCTCCACAGCGGACTTGCACCGCCTAGATAGACGCCATGCACGGCGCACGTCAAAAAAATGCAACCAAATGATTGCATTTTTTAGTTTGATGTACAATTTCCTTACATTTGAACATAAACGACTGCTTATGCAAATCTCACGTGCTTCATTTTTTGGTAGATCAACACAAATATCGCAACAGAGATTAATATCAAGAGTGGCGTGACGATGAATAGGTTCTGATAAAATGAACCAAACAGTGACAACTGCTTACTCCCGAAAACATTCAGCATTGTGCCTGTATTGGAAGTATTGATTGGAAAGAGTGCCAGCAGTTTGTATAAGAATCCTGTTTTAAAGATTTTGATGAGCCCCAACGGCAGTACTAACAAGCCTAGAGAGGCACTCAGTGCAATGATCGGCGTCTTCATCACTGAAGAAATGAGCAATGTCACGCCCACAACCACTAGAAGACAACACAGTTCAAAGAGCAGATTCAACAACACAGCCTGTAGTTGATTAAGTTCATGAGAAAATGAGAACAAGCCCAGATTGAAATTTGTCTGAATACTCGTATCCCAACCAGAGAATCCTTTATTGAAGATGAGGAATCCCAGCCAAGCCACAGCTTGAAGCGAGAGAAATGTTCCCAGACCAAAAATCAGACTTGCTGCTATTTTCGAATGTATCAACTTCGTCCGACCGAATTTGGTCGTCAGCAGCAAGGAATCGATGTTCTTCGCGCGGTCCCCCACAAAAACCGTCGATACCACAAGAATCACGACAATGCAGCCCAGAATCGAAAACAGGCCCAGCAGTTCCATAAAATAAGTCCAGTTGACATAATTGCCAATCTTCAAAGGTCTTTCAAACTCAGCAAAACCGACATCCTTAAGTGTACGCAGCTTTACCTGATCTATCGGCAGTTTTTTCTTCTGCTCAATGGAATCACTCTGCTGCTGATAAAATTCTGCCGTATTCACAAAATTGTCCACAATTGGATAGTAGAAGGGATTCACCAAGAAAGAATGACTTTCCACCCGCTTTTCTTCGTCATCAATGTAGCCAGCCACAATCTCCTTTACCTTATCATCTGTCAAGTCGCCCTCATACCGCTTATATGTGGGCGCACTAAATCTCGAATCCGACTGAGCATCCAGACGAAAACTCAAGAAAAACATGCCAGCCATCACAAGTAAAGAAGAAATCACAATGCCGAGAAAAAACTTATTCTTCAGCATTTTATCCAACTCAAATCGAATCAATCTCAACATTTTACGCCTCATTTCCAAAGTAAAACATGTACAAATCCTCCAGCGTCGCAGGCACCCTCCTTGCATCAGGCAAAGGCTGAATCTCATTCACAATCCTCAAAATCATGCCTTGCCCCTCCGAGCTACTGCGCTGATTGCAAATCGTCAGTCCTGCTGCAATCTCCCGAACCTCGCGCGCATTTACCATCACTTCCCAGACACAGTGTTCAATCTCCTGCGTCAACTCATCCGCAGCCCCCATATCAATCACGCCCCCCTGCTTTAGCAGAATAATTTCATCCGCGATATATTCCACATCCGACACAATATGCGTCGACAAAATCACAATCTTTTCGCTCGAAAAAGAGCTCAAAAGATTACGGAAACGCACACGCTCCTTCGGATCCAGCCCCACCGTCGGCTCGTCCAGAATCAAAATCTTCGGATCACCAATCAGCGCCTGCGCAATCCCCAGCCGCTGCTTCATCCCGCCCGAATAACTTTTTATCTTTTTCTTCATTTGCGGGGCAAGCCCAACAAGCTCCAGCAACTTGACGCACAGTGGCTCCGCTTTCCTCTCAGATACCCCCTTAAGTGCCGCCATATAGCGCATGAATTTAAGCCCCGTGAACTCCGGATAATAAGTAAAATCCTGCGGCAGATATCCGACATTTGAGAGAAATTCGTCCAAATTCTTTGCTGTATCTTTGCCGTCAAACTTGATGCTTCCTGCATCTGCTCTGATTAAACCGCAAATCAGCTTGAACAATGTACTTTTCCCAGCACCATTGGCGCCCAGCAGCCCGTATAGACCAGGCTTCAGGCTTAAATCGACTTCTTTGAGCGCATGATAAGAAGCATATTTTTTAGAGAGATTTTTCATTTCTAATTTCATAGTCCCATTATAAGTTCAAAAACAGCGAATTTTGTTGAACCGTTACGTTTGACGATTTAGCTGATACGATTGACATATAATTTACAATATTGCATTGAAATTCTTTCAAAATATGAGATAATTGTTCCTAGAAACGAATAGTAAGGAGTACAGCCGTGATTCGTGCAGCTATTTGCGATGATGAAACCACCTTTATCAACAAAACAGAAACTTTACTACTCAGCTATCCCAGAACAGCTCTTGAAGTAGATTCTTTTTCCAGTCCAAGAAGATTACTGAATTTACTAAATCAGGGAGAAACTTACGACTTTTTTATTTTGGATATTGAACTCCCAGATATATCGGGAGTCCAACTCGCCGAATACATCCGTAGACAAAATAGCATTGTTCCGATTATCTTTTTGACCAGTTACAAAGAATACATGGAAGATGTCTTTCGTCTTCAGACTTTTGACTACATTTTGAAGCCCTTAACAGCTGAGAAATTGTACCCAGTTCTTGATAAAGTGCTTCACTTCTTAGAGCTTGATATAAGCAAATTTTCTTTCAGCTACAAGAAATCCACTTACACAGTCCCTATGAAAGAAATTCTTTACTTTGAAAAAAATAGAAGGCAAGTCTTCATTCACACTTTAAGTGGGACTTATGAAACAAATATGACAACCGATTCACTGAAAGACAAGTTGGACAACCGTTTTGTTCAAGTTCACACTTCTTACATCGTAAACGCCAATTTTATCACAGCGATAAACAGTAAATCTCTCTTTTTGAATCACAAGGAAATTCTTATTAGTAGAAAGTTCAAAGAAGCAGCAAAAGCACAAATATTTCAAAAATTAGGAGAAAGCTATGACTATTGATGGCATAATAGGTTTATCAACCTTTATTATCAATCTCTTTTTGATCAATTATTTGTTTGCAAATCAAAAAAAGCAGCCAAGACTTTTTAGTATAGAAAATATGTCATTTCTTATCATGCTTCTTATTTTGATCGCGTCAAGCTTTGTTAAAAATATAATAGGAATTTCGATCATTCTCTGCCTCATCTTCACTATTTCAGCAATTTTCATATGTGCACATAAATACCGAGTCGCCATGGGGAAAGCAGTTTTTTGGCTTTTCACATTCTTTTTTGTTTATTTTTTCTCCGATGCGTTCACATTAACTTTGCTGCAGGGACTAATTTTTCCGCAGGGTGTCCCACTTCTTTACAGCTTTATTTTCCCGCCAATCCTACAAGTCATCATGATTTTACTGGTTAAAATACTTTTCTTTAATAAGCAAAATCCCCTGCAAACTCTGCATCTCCCCTTAATTTTCGCCCTAGGTACAGTGCCGATGATTTCGGTAGCTGTCCTCTTTGACCTGACTATCAATCACTTTGGTGCTGAGCTTTTTAAAGTTTTTATGCTTCTGGCCTTATTCTGTATCAATTTTGCCACATTATACTTATACTTAGTTCTATCCAGATATTTTGAGAATATTACCCGCGTAAGCGTTCAAAACTATTCACTTGAAAGTGAATTAAAGTTTTTCCATCAAGTCAAAAAAGATCAGGCAAAAATATGCAGCTTGCGCCACGACATGAAAAATCAGTATCTCGTGGTTGAGGGATTGTTAGAAGCTGGAAGTATAGCCGAAGCAAAAAGTTACCTTCAAAAATCCACCGCAAAGCTGGATACAGAAGAAAACTTTTATACGCATAATTACGTTTTGAATTATTTGTTAAATGAAAAAAATGCCATTGCACGGCGATCCGGAATCTCAATGAACATGAACGTATTTCTACCTGAAAAAATCAGTATTGACAATGAAGTCTTGGCCATCGTGATTGGAAATCTACTGGACAACGCATTACAAGCAGCCACAAGGCTCACCGAAAGTCAAAAGCGTGAAATCTCTGTTAACATTAAACAATTCGGGAACAGGCTAAAAATTGATGTCTCAAACCTTTTTAACTCAACAGAACTGAAAGAACGCAAAGATAGACAAATCAAGGGTATTGGTCTAAAAAACATCAAGAAAATCATTGAAGAAAACAACGGCATTTATCAGCAGCGGGTTGAGAAAAACAGGTACTTTACTAATATTCTGTTGCTAAACACCTATAATGTTTAAGCTGACAGTTCAATTTTCGGCATATTTAGTTGATTTGTCTTGATACATTTCGTCAGTTTTTACGTATTAATATATAAGGGACAAAAAAATCCCTGTGTTCAATTTTTTATCGGTGTTACATACCACTCAGCAAATTCTAGATATTTTGGGGAGGTAGTGTCACTATGAAATGCAAGTTCCTCATGGAAAGGTGTTATGGATCTGCTTATCGCTGTGATTGAGCTTCTTCAGCTCATCGCTACAATCGTTGAGATTATAGTAGGCGTACGCAAAAACTCTAGTCACAAAGACTAGAGCCCACCATAACACCGAGGATAATTGACACGGACGAGTGCCTGCTCGTCCTTTTTTAATGGTCAAATCCTTGATGAGTTTATTCTATCATTTTTTCTGTCAATGTCAACTCAATCCACCGCGCGAATCTCCAAAATCATATCCCGCAGCTGCGCTGCGCCCTCAAAGTCAAGCAGCCCCGCCGCTTCAGACATCTCGCGCTCCAGCTTCTTAATCAGCTCCTTGCGCTCTTTCTTGGTCATGTCCTCAGGATGGTCAATCTGCACCACTTCACCGGTCTCGGTCTTCTTAGTGACTGAAATCAGGTCGCGGATTTCCTTGTGGATGGTTTGGGGAATAATGCCGTGCGCTTCGTTGTAAGCCATTTGGATTTCACGGCGACGAGCGGTTTCTTCCATGGCATTTTTCATCGAACGTGTAATTTTGTATTTCTCGCCCTGGTATTCAGTATAATAGCCCGAATCAAGTACTTCCTTGTCCGCAGGAACAGCTGCGTCCAGTGGCTTGGACATGTCCGCGTAAAGAATGACATGTCCTCTGGAATTTCGTGCCGCACGGCCAATCGTCTGAATCAGGCCGCGCTCGTTACGCAGGAAGCCTTCCTTGTCAGCATCGAGAATCGCAACCAGGGAGACCTCCGGGACGTCAATTCCTTCGCGGAGGAGGTTGATCCCCACGAGAACATCAAAAACTCCCAAACGCAAGTCGCGGATGATTTCGGTTCGCTCTAGAGTCTTGATGTCACTGTGCATGTATTTGACTTTTACCCCCATGCCTTTGAAGTACTCGGTCAAGTCTTCGGCCATCTTTTTGGTCAGTGTGGTTACGAAAACCCGCTCATTGCGCGCAGCGCGATCATTGATTTCACCCAAAAGGTCGTCAATCTGACCCATCATCGGCCGGACTTCAACCTCGGGATCGAGCAGCCCTGTCGGACGGATAACCTGCTCTACCACGGTGTCTGTCTGCTCGTACTCATAGTCGCCCGGGGTCGCGGACACGTAGACAATCTGGTGGACATGCTGTTCAAACTCCTCACGCCGCAAAGGGCGGTTATCCACGGCGGAAGGCAGGCGGAAGCCGTAGTTGACCAGCATCTCTTTACGGCTGCGGTCGCCGTTGTACATGCCCTTAATCTGGCCCATGGTCATGTGGCTCTCGTCAATCATGATGAGGAAGTCGTCTGGAAAGAAGTCCAGCAGTGTGAATGGCGGCTCGCCCTCAGCACGGCCCTCCATGTGCCGGCTGTAGTTCTCGATGCCCGAGCAGTAGCCCAGCTCGCGCATCATCTCGATATCGTAGTTGGTGCGCTGCTCCAAACGCTGCGCCTCAAGAAGCTTGCCCTCGTCGCGGAAAAACTTCAGCTGCTGCTGCAGTTCGGCCTCAATCCGTCCGATGGCTTCCTCCATGCCTTCATCGCCCACCATAAAGTGGGTGGCGGGGAAAATGGACAGGTGATCAACATCTGCCAGCACTTGGCCCGTCAGAGCATCAATTTCACGGATACGTTCGATTTCATCGCCGAAAAATTCAACCCGAAAGGCATGTTCGTCATTCGAAGCTGGAAAGACCTCTACAACGTCGCCGCGTACGCGAAAACGTCCGCGTTGAAAGTCAATATCGTTGCGCTCGAACTGAATCATGACCAGTTCATTGAGCAAATCATCGCGCGAGATTTCCTGACCCGGACGCAGTGAAACCACCGAATTCTGGTACTCTTTGGGCGAACCCAAACCGTAAATGCAGGAGACAGAGGCCACCACGATGACGTCATTTCGCTCCAAGAGGCTCGATGTCGCGCTGTGACGCAGCTTATCGATTTCGTCATTGACACTTGAATCCTTCTCGATATAAGTGTCAGAGCTCGGCACATAAGCCTCGGGCTGATAATAATCATAGTAGCTGACAAAATACTCCACCCGATTGTTGGGGAAGAACTCCTTGAACTCGCCGTAGAGCTGCCCTGCCAGCGTTTTGTTATGAGCAATGACCAGCGTCGGCTTATTCACGCGCGCAATCACTTCGCTCATCGTGAAAGTCTTGCCTGTACCCGTTGCGCCATGCAGAATCTGCGCTTTCTCGCCGTTTTCAATGCCTTCGACCAGCGCCTCAATTGCCTGCGGCTGATCGCCTGTCGGACTGTATTTTGAAACTAAATCAAATTCGTGATTATCTTCTCTTGCAAACATTATGATGATCCTTTCAACAAAAACTTAACTGACAGACTTAAGCCAAATTCTGCGGTCAAATCCGCCTCTTTCTTCTCTTTTAGAAAGCCTTACTTTCTCGATTTCTTCCAGTGAAATCTC
>JAITVN010000037.1 GCA_031285775.1 Streptococcaceae bacterium
GATGAAAAAGAGAGAGCTAGAAGCCTTTTTATTTTTCGCAGAAATCAAAGTTAGAGCAAAAAAATACAAAAATCTAAAAAACCCACCGAGTTTTCCGGTGGATTGTCTACAGTCTGAAAAAGGACATTCTAGTCCTTTTTCGTTATCTGTCTAAAAACACATTTCCAGATGCCATATCGGCGCCAGATTGAACTGATAATCTTTCCGTCTGTTTCATATAATAAAATAAAGGTACGTGCGCTCAGTTGGTGAGCAGAATAATGAAGAATTCCAAATGCAGACTTTGTAAAATCTGAAGTTTTTTGTCCAAATTCGTTGATTTCTGTGAAATCTCGTGCGCGTAAATCTTCACCTGACAAGAGTTTTTCCTCTTTCGACAATAGAAGCAGTGAAACATCAGCAACTCGGGATTCCTCAGGCAAGACAGCTGGTTCAACGTGAACATCTGTATCGTAAACGTCAAATTGTTCTCGCAGAGTTTTCTCTATCTCCTCCGTGGTCTGATGACTTTCCGCAACACTCATATCTGGTGACATCTCAATCACGACATCAAGAAAGATATTCGCCCCATAAGTACGACCGCGCAGCAATTTGACTGATTTGACCTTGTCTATGGATTCAATGGCCGTGCGATACTTTTCCAATAAACTTTCATCAAAACCATCAGAAAGTGAAAATGCTGAATCCCGGAAGATGTCAAAGGCTGTCTTAAATATGAAAGCACAAATCACGACCGCAGCAAGTTGGTCAATCAGCGTCAAATGAAAAGAAGCCGCAATAATTGCAATGGCAGTTCCAATTGACGTCACAGCATCACTTAAATTATCTTTACTGGCAGCAAGAAGGGCTGGAGAATGAACTTTTTTTGCCAGACGATGATTATAAACGTAGACAAGGAGCATGACCACGGCGGAAAAAAGACCAATCACAGCGCCAAGCGGCTCGACAGTCGTCTGCTTATTTTCTATCAAATCTGTCACGATTTCACGCAGCAGCTCGAAACCTACCATGGCCATGATGAAACTGGAAATTAGACTGGCGATAGATTCGACCTTCCAATGGCCGTAAACATGATTCTCGTCAGCTGGTACACGTGCCATGCGCAAGCCGATGAGCAATGCGATATTTCCTAAAATATCCGTGAGATTATTGAAACCATTGGCGCGCAGAGCGGCTGATCCGACAAGACTCGCGATGGCGAGCTGAAGCACAGACAGGACGATATAGGCACAAATGGAAATCCATGCCCCTTTTTCGGCCATTTTCAGATTTTGGCTACGTAGATTTTGCATGTTCCCATTATAACACAGCGCGTTTTGATTGCCTACTGTAGAGCAGAGGACAATCTTTAGTAAAGTGTCGAATAACAGATTGAAGTTTGTCAATTATCAGCTCTCGCTATGTATATTTTACTTTCAGAACTTTTTCAGTAAATTTTGGTATGATAAAAGAGGATATTTGATGTGAGATTGGCAAAACAATTGCCGCAGAAACTGATGAATATGAATTTTGAAAAGCATTTGGAAAGGGCAACAAAATTAAATGGCATTTGAAAACTTAACCGAACGACTGCAGAATGTTTTCAAAGGCTTGCGCGGAAAGCGTAAAGTCTCTGAGAATGATGTCTTAGAAATCACTAAAGAAATCCGACTGGCCTTGTTAGAGGCCGACGTCGCATTGCCTGTTGTGAAAAAGTTTATCCGCAACATCCGCGAACGGGCTATCGGCGTGGAAGTCTCAGAAGCGCTGGATCCTGCACAACAAGTCATCAAAATCGTAGATGAAGAGCTGACCAAAATACTTGGCGGCGGTGAGGCTGAACTCCTGAAATCACCGCATATCCCAACCATTATTATGATGGTCGGGTTGCAAGGTGCTGGTAAAACGACATTTGCAGGAAAACTGGCAAAAAAACTTAAAGACGAGCAGAATGGGCGTCCCTTAATGATTGCCGGCGATGTCTACCGTCCTGCTGCCATTGACCAGCTGAAAACACTCGGGCAGCAGCTTGACATCCCAGTATATGACGAAGGAACTGCCGAGAATCCTGTCAATATCGTGAAAAATGGCCTTGCCAAGGCTGCAGAAGCACGAAACGACTATGTCCTGATAGATACCGCCGGCCGACTTGAAATTGACGAGACGCTCATGAATGAGCTCAGAGAAATCAAAGCACTGGCCAATCCGACTGAAATTTTGCTGGTCGTAGATGCGATGACTGGTCAGGTTGCCGCTCAAGTGGCTAAAACCTTTGACAAACAGCTGGACATCACTGGCGTTGTCATTACCAAACTCGACGGCGATACCCGTGGCGGTGCAGCTTTATCAATTCGTGAAATCACAGGTAAGCCGATAAAATTCACAGGTACTGGCGAGAAACTGACCGATCTTGAAATTTTCTATCCAGACCGCATGGCCAGCCGTATTCTTGGCATGGGCGACATGCTTACCCTGATTGAGAAAGCCCAGGCGACCTACGACAATGAACAGTCCGCCAAAATGGCAGAGAAAATGCTGGAAAACCGCTTTGATTTCGGCGATTTTGTCGATCAGCTTGATCAAGTGACCAGCATGGGCCCAATGGAAGACCTCATGAAAATGATTCCTGGTATGAACGAAATTCCTGGTATGGCCAATGTCAAGGTAGATCCGAAAGAAATCGCGCGTAAGCGGGCGATTGTACTGTCAATGACACCTGCCGAGCGACAGCTAGAAGTCGAACTCAATCCCGCGCGCAGACGACGCATCGCTGCAGGTTCAGGCAACAGCTATGTGGAAGTCAATAAATTCATCAAACAGTTCAACCAGTCCAAAGACATGATGCAGGCGGTTATGAACGGGGACATGTCCGCAATGATGGGTGCAGCAGGCAAACAGCGCGGTCGTGCGGGCGGCGGACAAATGCCAGCAGGAATGCCAGACATGTCATCTCTTCAGAACATGATGGGCAGTGCTGGTGGTGCCATGCCAGAAGCCGGCATCCCCGACATGAGCCAAATGTTCGGCGGCGGTCTCAAAGGCAAAGCCACAGAATTTGCCATGAAACAAGCCATGAAACGTGCGCAGAAAAAGATGAAGAAAGGTAAAAAGAAAAAATAGCTATGAGTTGTTTTTTCCAGACTTAACAAGCAAAAAAATGTTGCAGTATTTCGAACACTGCAACATTTTTTATATAGAAATATTTCATTGAATCACTTCAAGTCCGCCCATGTAGGGACGCAGCATCTCAGGCACAGTCACAGAGCCGTCAACATTCTGATAATTCTCTAGAATTGCAGCAACAGTGCGGCCAACGGCCAAACCAGAGCCATTCAGTGTGTGAACAAGATTCACCTTGCCCTCAGCATCGCGATAGCGAATCTGCGCACGACGTGCCTGGAAATCATTACAGTCAGAACAGCTTGATATCTCTCGATAAGTGTTCTGAGCAGGAATCCAAACCTCAAGGTCATAAGTTTTAGCTGAAGAAAAGCCAGTGTCGCCCGAGCAAAGCTCAATCACACGATAAGGCAGACCCAATTTCTGCAGAATATTTTCAGCATTGGCTGTCATTTTCTCCAACTCGTCTAAGCTGTTTTCAGGTTTAGACAGCTTAACCATCTCAACCTTATGGAACTGATGCAGACGAATCAAGCCACGTGTGTCACGGCCAGCAGATCCTGCCTCAGAACGGAAACATGGTGTCATTGCAGTGAGATAAACAGGCAATTGACTCTCGTCCAGGATCTCACCGCGGTAATAGTTGGTCAAAGGCACTTCAGCCGTAGGAATCAGCACGAAACCACGGTCATCTTTCAGCTCAAATGTGTCTTCTTTAAACTTAGGATATTGACCAGTACCAAACATAGAATCCTGATTGACCATATAAGGCGGAATCATCTCAGTGTAGCCTTCTTTCGCGTGCTCATCCAGCATAAAGTTGTAAATGGCGCGCTCCAGCTTGGCACCAGCACCTTTGTAGAAAAGGAAACGCGCACCTGTGACTTTAGCCCCGCGCTCCCAGTCAAGAATATCAAGATTCTCGCCGATTTCCCAGTGCGGTTTGATGTCAAAGTCGAAATTAGGAATCTCGCCCCAGCGACGCTGCTCCACATTTTCCGTCTCATCCGCGCCGTCGGCAACGGAGTCATCCAAGAAGTTAGGAATGCGAACCAGCTGATAGTTCAGCTTTTCTTCAACTTCAGCCAACTGTTCATCAATGTCTTTGATTTCCTTGGAAACTTCCTGCATTTCAGCAATCGCAAGTGATGCGTCTTCTTTGTTCTTCTTCAGATTGGCGATCTCATCAGAAGCCGCATTACGCTGAGCTTTCAACTCTTCGGATTTAACAATCATTTCACGGCGTGCTTCATCCAGCGCCAGCAATTCAGGCAGAAGTTCTGCATCAAGATGGCGCAGCGCAAATTTTTGGGCTGTCCATTCAGGATTTTGACGAATTTTTTTGATGTCTAACATTTAATGTCCTTTCCTGCGGAAATTTTATCCGCAACTAAAGCTCCTTGGGTCGCTTTACCTTTCCTGCGGAAATTTTATCCGCAACTAAAGCTCCCTAGGTCGTTTTACCTCTCTTAACATATGAAATTGGGCTCAGCATGCCAGAAGCCAGTAAGCAGACTCTTAGCGCTTCAGCGATTAGAGATCGCTTTACCCTTTTGGAGTATATTTCTAAGCTTCTAAGCGGGCATGCTTCACACCTTAATAAAACCGCAGTTGATGTCCTGCTTTCACAGGGCGACAACCGCGGTTCCACCTATTTTTTTAACTTTATAACGATTATTAAATTCAGAATGAATAACCAGAAAATAGCGTGAAGGTTATTTCGACAGAAGTAGAGCCTCTTCAGCTTTGACCTGTTCGCAGCAAACACAGGCTTTCTTGACAAAGCGAATGAAGATTTTTCTTCTAATTGTGATTTTATCAAACTTGACAGCTCTTGTCAATGGTTAAGATTTTCTTGTCATTCGCGTTAAGATTTTCTTGTCATTCGCGTAAGTAGATTTTTAAAGGTACTTCCCATGGTAGGAATGCGCAATACTTTATCATTGCCAATTTGCTCACGGATGAGCTTTAATATTTTTCCAGAGTCCCCCGATGAGAATCGAACCTTATGAGAATTTTTCAGGACGATATAGAAGGTATTGTCAATTTTATTATCTTTACTGACATGTGCCTCTACCGCTTTAATGGAAGCCCAGGGAAACTGCATGTTGTCATTGACATTTTTGTCATTAAAGAATTCCATCGCCTTGTCGCCGACCATTATTTTCCCGTACTTTGGAAAGCCAATGAAAGCAATTGCGTCTGTCGCGAGATCTGCACGCGTGTTAATTGATTGAGCCATAGGAATATTATATCAGAAAAGCCGTGTTTTAACAATTTTTTGAGAAAAAAAGCCGCCTTTCGACGACTTTTCAAGTGTTGATTATGCAAGACCTGCCAAGTGAAGCAAGATACCAACGACGAAGAGGCCGATGATAATAGCAAGCGGTGCGTTACGGTTCTTCCATTTACGCAAAATCCAGATGACAAGGAAAGTAAGGATCAAAGCGATGAAACCAGGCGTCAATGAATTAAAGACATCATTCAAAGATTGCTGTTTGAACGGGTTCATTCCAAGTCCGCCAGCATTTTGAGACAGTGAGCTGAACAGAGTTCCGCCGCTTACATCTTTCAGCTTGCCAAGATTTGAGATAGCAGCAAAGTGGGCATCAGCAGTGCCAGATTCAACTACTTTTGAGCTCGCAGATGCTGCCCAAACTGGATTTGAAGTTGTACCAATGTTAGTAGCGTGTGAAATCCATTGTCCGTTATATGCACCGTCAGCCAAAGGCTGCTTAGGCAGCATGGCATTAGGACCCGTGAAGCTGATGTTAACCCAACGTTGAATCAGAACACCCAGGATGAACATACCAAGGATAGAAGCACCCTTCGTCAATGTCTGAAGCATGCCGCCGCCAAGGTCAGAAGTGATTGCTGTACCTTGCTTGTAGCCGAGCTCTTGTGTGAAATACAAGAAAGCAATACGAATGATGTTCCAAACTAGGAAGAAGAAGATTGGGCCGATGATAGAGCCGCCTGCAGCAAGTGAAGCGGCGATGGCACCAACGATAGGACGAACTGTGAACCAGAAGACGGGGTCACCGACACCGGCCAGAGGTCCCATCATACCAACCTTAACACCTTCAATTGCAGCGTCGTCAATGTCAACGCCGTTAGCTTTTTCTTCTTCCATGGCGAGTGTGACACCAATGATAGGAGCAGCTGGGTAAGGGTGAGTGTTGAAGAATTCCATGTGGCGCTTGAGGGCAGATTTTGCACCTTCAGAGCCTGCTGGATAGAATTTTTTCAAGGCTGGCAGAATGGCATATAGGAAGCCCAAGTTCTGCATACGCTCATAGTTCCATGAACCTTGGAGGAACATTGAACGCCAAACAATATTAATACGTTCGCTCTTTGTAAGGTGGAACTTTTTATTTTGATTTTCCATTTTTAATAAGCTCCTTTCCTTAATAGTCGTTCAGAATGTCGCCGATAGGATCACCGCCGCCATTTCCGCCGCCGTTACCGCCTTTACCAGCAACATTTTGAAGCGTAAGGTAAACCATTGCAATAACCACACCAAGGATACCCATACCAATCAAAGTAATGTTTGTAAGAGGCGCGAGAACGAAACCGAGGAAGAAGAATGGCCAGAGTTCGCGTGTTGCCATGAGGTTAATAACCATGGCGTAACCAACGACGACGACCATGCCACCACCGATTGCAAGTCCTTTTGAAACCCAATCAGGAATAGCTTCCAGAGCAGCCTGCACGGTTGAAGCAGGGATAGCAAGGATGATGGCAACAGGGATGGCGATACGAATACCTTGAAGCAGGAGAGCGAAGAGGTGAATGGCTGAAACGCCAGAGTATGAACCTTTCGCTGCATAAGCATCGGCCACGTGGATCAGACCAACGGTTACGAAACGAACCAAAGTCGTCAGAACCAAGCCGGCAGTTGCAAGCAGGATACCAGTAGGTACGATTGTACCAACGATAGTTGCCAAGTCGAACTTGCCGCCTTGAACCATCAATACGGCTGAAGCGACAGATGCAAGTGCTGCGTCGGGAGCGACAGCGGCACCGATGTTTGCCCAACCCAAGGCAATCATCTGTAATGAACTACCAAGGATAATACCAGCTGTGGCATGACCAGTTACGATACCGATCAAAGTACAGGCGATAATTGGCTGGTGGAATTGCCATTGGTCGAGGATACCTTCGAGTCCTGCGAAGAACGCGACGATAACGACCAGAATGACTGAAATAGCACTCATTTTAATTATTCTCCTAATGATTCTATTAATTGTAATAACTTCTTTCAAATATGAACAAGGAGATTGGAAATATTATTATTCTTTCAAAAGATCGGTAATAAACATTATCTTCATTTCCAAAATCGTTGCATTTTGAAGGAATTATTTGACGTTTGCTTTCTGAATGAGTTCAAAGATATCGGAACTCTTGTCAGTAGGCACTTTACGAACATTGAACTTCACGCCCAAGTCACGCATTTTGTTGAAGGCAGCGACATCAGTCTGATCAGCAGAAAGTACGCTGTTCAGCATTGTCTTACCTGTCGAGTGAGCCATTGAACCGACATTGATGTCAGTAATAAGGCCTGGACAAGCTTCAACGATTGCCAATGCATCTTCTGGATTTTCGAAAAGCAGGAATGCATTCGTACCGCCAAAACGCGGATCTTTCGAAATTTCGATGAACTTCTTGAGTGGGACGACATTGGCATGAACTCCTGGAGGAGCAGCTTGCTCAATCAGGGTCTTACGCATGTTGTCTTTAGCAACATTGTCAGATACAACGATGATACGATTGGCCTTTGAATCAGGTGTCCAAGCGGTAGCAACCTGTCCATGAAGCAAACGTGTATCGATGCGCACAAGGTTAATCTTGATCTTACCGTCTCCGATAACGGTTCCTTCAGGGATTGCTTGTGATGTCCCAGCTTCAGCAGCTTTAGGCGCTTCCTCAGCAGGCATTAAAGAGTCAGGCTGGGCTTTCACACCTCCGCGTGCCTCTTTGACAATGTTCGCCACAGCTGCTTCAAATGCAGAGCCAGTCATGCGCTCTGTGTAAGCTTGAATCAGCATAGGCAGATTGAGACCAGTGATGATGGCTATCTTGCGATCGCCTTGCTCATGAAGAACAGTACTTGCCTGATTGAAGGGAGAACCTCCCCAAAGATCAGCAAGGATCAGTACTTCATCACTGGTGTCGAAAGTTGCGATTGCATCAACGATTTGCTGGTGTAAACCATCTGGTGTCTGGCCGTTTAGGAATGTCACAACTTGGACTTTTTCCTGCTCGCCAAATATCATTTCGCCAGATTGCTTAATGCCCGCAGCAAATTCGCCATGGCTCGCAATTACGATTCCGATACTCAATTGAGTAACCTCCTTATTTTTCTGGTAATAAAAATTATTACTTTTTTGATTATAGCATTTTAATTTTGAGATGTAAACGATTTATCACACAGCTGAAAAAATTCCTTAATCAAATTGTTACATAAATCCTGGCAAATTTGACAGCGTTCAGTGATTATTTTTTGTTTTTTATGGTAAAATAATTTTAGTTGCTTATTTAGGGAGGGCAAGCGCCCCAGTTGGACAAAGTTTGACAGCTTTGGTTATTTTGTCCAATTCTTTGTCAAAATTTTTGGTCTCTCTTTTGTTTTCCTTGTTTTCATCACAGCCATAAAAGCGAACAATACCTGCATCATTGTAGTCAAAGACTTCAGGTGCATATTGGTGACAAAGGCCGCAAGCAATGCATTTTTCGGGAATGATTTTCATTTTCATCATTCTATTTTACCACAGATAAGGAAGTTAAGATGGCTAAGCAGCAGCGCAAAGAACCATGGAATAGTCGTGTCAATAACGTAAAAGATGAAGCTTTTGATACTGGAGAAAGCAGGGCTTCTAGAAATAACAGAAGTGCCCAGAAAGGCGGTGCAAAAGGATCGGGTAAAGATGGGACCGCCTCAACTGTCTTTTTGTCAGTCTTAGTTTTCTTTATGTTTGCCATCATCGGCGGCGCGATTTTCTTCACCATATGGAACAACCGCAATCCGAATATGAAAACAGTTGAGAGTAATTTTTATCCTGCTGCCGGCAAGTCTGCGTCGAGTTCAAGTACTGCGGTAAATAGTGCTTCTTCGTCTAGTGCAGAGGAGACAAGCGGCAGCTCAACGGAGGCTTCGTCTCCGGCTGGAAATACTTATACCTACACGGATGAAGTAACAGTGGCTGAAATTGAACAAAATGCGGGTGTAAGCTGGGCAACACTGGCAAAATACAATCCGCAGCTGAATCCTGATTGGGGCAACGGAAGCGGTTATCCACTTAAAGATGGTTCATATCTGACTTCTGGGACAGTACTAAAGACATCGAAATAAATGAAAAATATAAAAATTGCAATTGACGGTCCAGCTTCAAGCGGAAAGTCGACTGTGGCTAAAGTTGTTGCCAAAGATCTTGAGATTATCTACCTTGATACAGGGGCAATGTATCGTGCAGCCACATTGGTTTCAATTGAAATCGAAACATTGGATTTTCGGAAGATCATCGAGTTTTTGCAAGAAAACTCGATTGCTTTTGCTCAGACACAAGTTTTTTTGGGCACCCGTGATGTCACACAAATTATCCGAGGAAATGATGTGACGGCAAAGGTTTCTGAAATATCAGCGATTCCTGAAATCCGAGACTTCATGGTGCGTGAGCAGCGCCGTATCGCGAAGGGACATTCTATTATTATGGATGGGCGCGACATTGGAACGGTGGTTTTGCCAGATGCAGATCTGAAAATCTTTTTGATTGCGGATGCGGCAGAGCGTGCGGCGCGGCGTTATAAAGAGAATTTGGAACGCGGTATTCCTTCAGATTTGTCCGCCTTAAAAGAAGAAATTATCGAACGGGACAGATATGATTCGAGCCGTAAGGTTTCCCCCCTAAAAGCGGCGGATGACGCCATCGTTTTTGATACCACAGGTAAAACAATTCCGGAAGTGGTTGATTTCATTGAAGGTAAGGCAAGGTCTCTGATGTAGTTTTATTTTGTGGAACGCTGTATTATTATTAAAGTGGCGATAGTATCGCCTAAAGTTTGTAGATAAACTTAAAATTATGAACTTTTCATTAGCTTGGGGCTAAAATATCCAGCCTTTTGGCGCGATTCTTCGGAACGGAACGGACTTGGTCGTAAATTTGCGACGATCATATTGCCTTTTCAGTCAGCTTCTGCCAGAGCAAAATAAAAACTAAGAGAAATCTCATTGTCTGTACTTGTTTCCCCAATTTTTACAATGGAGTTTGACTAAAAGCGCTTGATTTAAGCGTTTTCTTTATGTTGAGCCAGAGCAGATCATTCTCTTTTATTCTTAATTTTATGATATAATGTCATAATGGAATCACATCTTTTCAATCGTTTGAGGTATTTACGACAGAATTATGACTATCTTAGCGACAAAGAACTTAATGAACTGGAAGGGCTTGAAGCGAAATTCAGAATTGAGCAGCAGCATTTAAGAAATCCGGAATACAATCACTATGCCGACGAAGAAGACTTTTCTGATTTAGGCATTGATCAGCAGCAGGCCGACTCTCTGAATTATGACGGCGGCCCGAAATACTCCAGAGTTGAACGTCATCGCTACGCTTCAGAGTACAATGACGATTTTTATGGCGATGAAAGTGGCCAGGGCTATGATGACGAGGGATATGCAGAAGACGATCAGTCCTACAATCAATCCGTGAGAAGTCGTCATTCTGGACCGGACAATTATTCTGGTAGAGACCGAAAAAAAACAGCCATGGGCAAGTCGAAGAAACAGAAGAAGTCAAAGTATAAGGCCAATGGTAAAAAACGTCATCACTGGTTTAGAAATATTCTGATTTTTCTATTATTAATTATTGTGACAATGATCGGCTTTTTCGTTTACGGCTATCAGCGTGGGGCTAAAAAGGCGGGTGAACCAATAAAAGCTGAAAAGTTTAACGGCCAGAAAACCTCCTCTGGGGCAGTGAATATTCTGATTCTCGGTGCAGATCAGCGGCCGGATCAGACCTCTGCGGTTGCGCATACAGATTCAATCATGGTTCTTCAGCTTAAGCCAAAGGACGGGAAAATTAAGATGGTCAGCCTTATGCGTGATACCTTGGTCAATATTCCAGGTTACAGCGCGGAGGGCGCAGATGATTTAAAGATAAATACTGCTTATACGCTTGGCGAGCAGGAGAAACCTCGAAGTGGGCCTGAGCTTTTGCGGCGGACGATCGAGAGCAACTTTGGTGTTAAAATTCAGTATTATGCGCTGGTAGATTTTTCAAGTTTTGCCACCATCATTGATTCTCTTTTTCCAGGTGGTGTCGAAATTGACGCTCAATTTGCTAAAATCGGGAAAAAGGTATATGACGAAGTGCCAGTTCCAGATGATTTGTCGGCCAAGGATGGTTTGCTCAAATCAGATGTGACGCTTTCTGATGAAGATGCCCAGAGTTACGGCTACGATCAGGGCGGTGTTTTCATGATGATAAAGCAGGGCAAGCAGAAGATGAACGGTCGCACGCTGCTCAATTATGCGCGCTTCCGACATGATGATGAGAACGATTTTGGCCGTGTTAAGCGTCAGCAGCAGGTCATGTCCACTTTGATGGGGAAGGTTAAAAATCCGCTGACCCTCTTTACCGGCTCGTCAGCTTTAGGTACTGCAAAAGCCTTGACTGAAACGAATATTCCTAATTCCTTCTTCTTATTAAATGGTTTTTCAACAGTTTGGGATGCTAAAAATGGAACCGATCGATTAACGGTGCCTGACCTTGAAAAAGGTGACTTTGAGAATCAATACGATCAGTACGCAGGTTTAGGTTTGGGGATTGATATTAACAGCTACAGATCGCGCATTGAACAGTTTTTAGGAAACTAACAAGAGAAGAAAGTCGATTTATCGGCTTTTTTTGCGGCTTAATCACTTGTAACTTAACTGAATTATTAGAAAAATGTGTTCTAAGTTGGAGATCGTTTTTTTTTCTTTCTTTTATTAACATTTTTACTTGACAAATGCAAACGGTTGCGTTAGAATAAAGAGGTATTAGTAAAACGTTTTCAAAAATAGGAGGAAAACAAATGAAGCTAAGTAAAAAAATTGTAACTGTAGGTTCTGCAGTTCTTGCAGCTGCTATTTTAACTGCCTGCTCATCAACGAGCAAAGACACAGGGGAAAGTTCCTCAAGTAAGAGTACAACTGTATCACTCTGGGTTGATACAGCCAATGTTGATCAATATAAACCACTTGTTGCGTCATTTGAAAAAGCAAACCCCGATATCAAAGTCAAGATGACACAATCTCCAAATGGTTCTGCAAATGCAAAGACAGATGTTGCCAAAGATCCGTCCAAAGCAGCAGATGTCTTCAAAGCACCTAATGATCAGCTTGGTGCGATGGCAGAGGCAGGCTATATTAATCCTTTGTCGCCGGATGCTACCACTTGGGTGAAAGACAATGACATTGAGCTGGCTGCAACAGCGGTTTCATGGAAGGGCAAACTTTACGCTTATCCTCAAGATGAACAGGCTCAAGTGCTCTTTTATAACAAGACCAAGCTGACTGCTGATGATGTGAAGGACTGGGCGACTTTGACAAGTAAAGGTGTTGTAGGCACTGACTTTACAAATGCTTATAACTGGTATCCTGCTTTCCTTTCTAACGGCACTTATCTTTTCGGTAAAGACGGTGAGACTTTAGACGGAACGAATGCCAATACACCAGCTGGTGTTGAAGTCATGAAATGGTTTGCTGCTCAGAAAGCAAATCCTGGTGTCAAGCAATCAGGAACTGCGCTCTTGGCTGATTTTGAATCAGGTAAAA
This sequence comes from Streptococcaceae bacterium, assembly GCA_031285775.1. Classification (GTDB taxonomy): domain Bacteria; phylum Bacillota; class Bacilli; order Lactobacillales; family Streptococcaceae; genus Lactovum. The sequence continues at coordinate 12,920 of JAITVN010000037.1, forward strand.
CGACTGCAGTTATTGACGGCCCTTGGGATGCGGTTAATATCAAGAAATTCCTCGGCGACAACATGGGCGTCGCGACTTACCCAACAGTTGACTTCGGTTCTGGCTCTAAACAGCTTCAAGCTTTCACAGGTGTTGGAACTTTAGCCATCAACTCAAAGGCTAAGAATCAAAAAGCGGCCACAACTTTAGCTCAGTATTTGACCAATGAAGAATCTCAGCTTGCACTCTTCAAAGCAAATGGCGCTGTCCCTGTCTCTAAGAAAGCCCAAGCTGATTCAACGGTTTCTGCCGATCCAACCACTCAGGCTGTCATCAAACAGGTGACTTATTCAACTGTAATGCCGAAGATGCCTGAAATGGCAAATTTCTGGACGGATTCAGCTCCTTTGATTGATAATGCATATGAAGGCAAGACTGCACCAGCAGATTACCAATCTGCACTTGACAAGTTTGTGACCAATATCTCGAAGGAATCTAAATAATTCTGGCTATCTTCAAACATTTATAGAGGCTGAGCTCCCAGCTCAGTCTCTTTTGTCATAGTAGGTATGTTTTGTCGGGAGGAGTATTTATGCTAAAAAGAGTTAAACATGTACCAGAAGCAACATTTCGAGAAACTTTTAGTAAAGGAGATCTGTTTACCAAGCTAAGTTTCGTCATCATGGGGCTCAGCCAGTTAAAGAATAAGCAGTGGCTTAAAGGAATTGTCTTTCTTTTGAGTGAGATTGCATTTTTGTCTTGGCTTGTTTTCAATGGCCTTAGCGCCATTAGTCTTTTAGGAAATCTGGGCGCAGTCAAGACAAAAAAGGTTGTATTTGATGAGGCACAGGGCGTTTATGTGACACACCAGCCTGATAATTCGATGCTGATTTTGCTTTTCGGGGTGATGTCAATTGTGGTCGTTCTTTGCTGGCTTGTTTTGTATGTGGTCAGTCTAAGGTCAACGCGGCACCTTTATGCTCTGAATCGTGATGCTGGACATATTCCGACAACGAAAGAAGATTTGGCTTCTCTACTGGATTCGCGTCTGCACGTGACGCTGATGACAATCCCTTTATTAGGAATTCTGGCCTTTACGGTGACGCCGATTCTTTATATGATCACGATTGCCTTTACTAATTTTGACCATAATCATCCAGTCGGCTTTTCATGGACGGGTGTCAGGGCTTTCGGCAATATTATCACGGGTAATGTGGCGCAGGCCTTCTTCCCGATTTTGCTTTGGACACTGGTTTGGGCGGTCATTGCGACAGCATCGACTTTTATCTTCGGTGTTCTTTTAGCAATGCTGATTGAGTCTAAAGGGATCAAATATAAGGGATTCTGGCGGACTATCTTTGTCATTGTGTTTGCGGTTCCTCAATTTGTGTCCTTGTTGATGATGAGCCAGATGCTTGATAATTCTGGACCGATCAATTCGCTTTTCATGAGTTTGGGCTGGCTGTCGCCGAATAGTCCGATTCAGTTTCTGTCTGATCCTAATTTAGCAAGGGTTTCAGTTATTTTTGTCAATATGTGGATTGGTATTCCTGTTTCAATGCTGACGTCGACAGCGATTATTCAGAACTTGTCGCAAGATCAAATTGAAGCGGCTCGAATTGATGGTGCAAGCACTTTCCAGATTTTTCATTCGATCACTTTTCCTCAGATTGTCTTTGTGATGACGCCAGCTTTGATTCAGCAGTTTATCGGTAATATTAATAATTTTAATGTCATCTACCTTTTGACCAACGGCGGTCCGCTGACAGTCAGCTATTCAAATGCGACCGGCGGACCTGGAGGCACAGATCTGTTGGTGACTTGGCTATTTAAGCTGACAATGGGGCAGCAAGCCGATTACAATCTGGCTGCGGCTTTAGGTATTATCATTTTCATCATTTCTGCGACGGTTTCCATCTTGACTTATCGACGTACGAATGCATTTAAGGAAGGTTAGGGCAAGCTTATGGTTAATTGTAATTTTTATCAGGCTCTTAAGAGAGCCGAGCAATGGCCGAGCGCTTGTGCGAACGCTACTTCAAGGAGGGAAATGAAATGAAATCATATCATCATCAGCGTCAAGTTTCTTTGGTCTTCCGTTATATTTTGCTGGCAATTCTTGCGATTGTGTGGATTTTTCCGATTGTCTGGATTATTTTGACGAGTTTTTCTATCAACAATACTGGCTTTGTCACGACATTTATTCCCAAGCATTGGACTTTGAGCAATTATATCAAGATTTTCCAAAGTGAACAGTATCCATTTGCTCACTGGCTGATTAATACTTTTGTGATTGCCGTGATTTGTGCGGTGGTCAATACCTTTATTACGGTTGTTATGTCTTATGCTTTGTCTCGTTTAAGGTTCAAGCTGCGTAAGCCTTTTCTACAGTTTGCACTAGTTTTGGGCATGTTTCCAGGTTTTATGTCGATGATTGCCTTGTATTACATTTTGAAGGCAATGAATTTGACGAATTTGGCGGGTCTAACGCTGATCTATATCGGCGGTGCTGGTTTGGCTTTCTATATTGCGAAGGGCTTCTTTGATACTATCCCGCGCTCAATTGATGAGGCGGCGATTATTGACGGCGCCAGCAGGTGGCAAGTTTTTACGAAGATTACCCTGCCTTTGGCAAAACCGATCATTGTCTATACCTCGCTGACTGCCTTTATGGCTCCTTGGATCGACTTTATTTTCCCGAGTATTATCTTGGGTTCTGGTCCGTCTTCTCAGCGTACGATTGCCTATGGCTTATCAAATATGATGACGTCGACGCGTGGAGCTGGGACAGCTTATTTTCCCTTGTTTGTGGCAGGTTGTGTGATTATTGCCATTCCTATCACGGTTCTCTTTATTATCATGCAGAAGTTTTATGTTAATGGTGTGACTGCAGGGGCTGATAAGGGTTAATTGTCTTATTCTGTAAACGATTACTTTATAGTTGATTTAAGTAATCGTTTTCAGTATAATTATATTGTTACGGTAGTCAAAAAAACGTAACAAAAAACACATAAATAAACTGCTCGGGATGCGGGCAAAGAAAGGAAAATTATAGCATGACTACGCTTAATTTGGAACACATTTACAAGAAGTACCCCAACGCAACGCAATACGCCGTTGAGGACTTCGACATTGACATCAAGGACAAGGAATTTATCGTCTTTGTAGGGCCTTCAGGCTGCGGCAAATCAACAACTCTTCGTATGGTTGCAGGCCTTGAAGATATCACCGAGGGAACACTCAAAATTGACGACAAAGTCATGAACGATGTGGCTCCAAAAGACCGCGACATTGCTATGGTTTTCCAGAACTATGCGCTATATCCGCACATGACTGTGTTTGATAACATGGCTTTTGGTTTGAAGCTGCGCAAGTTCAAAAAAGATGACATTAAAAAACGTGTGGATGAAGCGGCTGAAATTCTTGGCTTGAGCAACTTGCTTGACCGTAAGCCTGCTGATTTGTCAGGTGGTCAGCGGCAGCGTGTGGCTATGGGACGTGCGATTGTCCGCGACGCCAAGGTCTTCCTGATGGATGAGCCTTTGTCTAACTTGGATGCCAAGCTCCGTGTGTCAATGCGTGCTGAAATTGCCAAGCTCCACCGTCGTATTGGTGCCACAACGATTTACGTTACCCATGACCAGACTGAAGCCATGACGCTGGCTGATCGTATCGTCATCATGTCTTCCAAGCCCAATGCAGATAATTCTGGAACGGTCGGCCGTATCGAGCAAATTGGGACACCGAGCGAGCTCTATATGGAGCCAGTGGACAAGTTTGTAGCTGGTTTCATCGGCAGTCCTTCAATGAATTTCTTCCAGGTAAAGTTTGCTAACGGCGAGCTGACAAATGGTGCAGGACTTGATTTGATCCTTCCGGAAGGTAAGGCTAAGCTGCTTAGGGAAAATGGCTACGAAGGCAAAGAGGTAACTTTGGGGATTCGTCCAGAAGACATTTCTGGCAATGCGATTTCTCAAGAGACCTTCCCAGGATCGACTGTACACGCAGAAGTTGTAGTTTCTGAACTGCTCGGTTCTGAAACAAACCTTTACAGCAAGATTGGCGACACAGAATTTATCTGTCGCGTAGAAGCGCGTGACTTCCGCCAGCCTGGTGAAAAAGCAGATTTGACTTTCAATCTGAACAAAGCACATTTCTTTGACCTTGAAACCGGAAAGAGAATTACAATATAAGATGTGAGGCGCGCCCGTTATGAAGCGTAGGAAATTAGAGATTTTAGGTTCTGCCGTAAGGCAGGTTCTAGAATCGTCTATTTCCCTAGCTTCAGGCGCCCCGAACTCAGTTGAATAAGATGTGAGGCGCGCCCGATTTGAAGCGAACCGAACTCTTTTAAATTGCATAAAGGGCTTAAAGTGGCCCTTTTGCTGAAAAACCTATGCAAGCGTTTGCTTAAATTGTTAATTTTCTTGCAAACTTATAGAAACCAGCCGGAAATGAGGAGGAAGCAGCCCATGTTAAATCGATCTGCAGTTTATCATCGTCCAGAGTCCGAATATGCATATGTGAATGATAAAGGTGGTGCAACGCTGCGACTTCGTGTTGGGAAAGGTGAAGCCGCCAGAGTTGATTTATACTTTGGTGACCCATATTATTATGAGAAGCGGCAGGATTCTAGAAAATGGTTCTGGAAGGCAGAGAGCTTACAGATGTCTAAGTTGTTGACTACTGAGGACTTTGATTATTTTGAATGTCATGTTTCCATGGTAACAAAGCGCTTAGACTATCTGTTTGTGTTGACTGATTTGCAGGGTGAGAAATTAATTGCTGCTGACAAAGGTCTTTTTGATTTTGATCAGAAACTGCTGTCCAAAACACATTTTGCTTTTCGTCTGCCTTTTTTCCATGAGGTTGATCGCTGTAAAATACCCAATTGGGCTGCAAAGACGGTCTGGTATCAGATTTTTCCTGAACGTTTTGCCAACGGTGATAGGTCAAACGACCCCAAAAACTGTAAGACTTGGAATTCGCTGCAGTCGCCTTTGCCTGAGGATCGTTTCGGCGGTGATTTACAGGGTGTCATTGACCATTTGGATCATTTGACAGCTCTCGGCATTAACGGGATCTATTTCACACCAATATTTAGAGCACCTTCCAACCATAAATATGACACGGAAAATTATTATGAAATTGATCCAGATTTCGGCGACTTATCGACCTTCAAAAACTTGGTAAAAGAGGCGCACAAACGGGGAATGAAAATCATGCTGGATGCAGTTTTTAATCACATCGGCAGTAACAGTCCGCAATGGCAGGATGTGCTTAAACATCAGCAGCAGTCGAGATATGCTGATTGGTTCCATGTCAATGAGTGGCCAGCGCGTTATGTCGAAACAGACAATTATCCGCTGGCAACCTATGCGACCTTTGCCTATGTTCCGTACATGCCGAAATTAAACACAAGCAATCCGGAGGTTCAGGAGTATTTGCTCTCGATCGCAGAATACTGGATTCGTGAGTGTGACATTGACGCTTGGCGCTTAGATGTGGCTGACGAGGTAGATCACCAGTTCTGGAAGTTGTTCCGTAAGCGCTGCGATGCATTGAAGAAAGATTTTTATATCATCGGTGAAGTTTGGCAGACGGCACAATCTTGGCTGAACGGTGATGAATTTTCAGGTGTGATGAATTATGCCACCACGCTTGTTCTGCTGGAAGGATTGGTCAAAAAGCAAATCAGCCCAGAAGAAATGATTTCAGAAATCAATCACCAGCTCATGCTTTATCGCAGGACAACCTGGCCTGCCATGTTCAATACGCTGGACAGTCACGACACAGCACGGACGCTTTTTGAATGCGGAGAAGATAAGGATTTGATGAAACAAGTAGAAGTGATGAATTTTCTGCAGCCTGGCGCACCTTGCATTTTTTACGGCGATGAAGTCGGCATGACGGGTGGAGAAGAGCCGGATTGTCGTCGTCCGATGGTTTGGGATGAGACCCAGCAAGATCAGAATATGTTTGAGTTCTTTCAGCAACTGATTCATTTTCGACGGTCAAATTCTGAGTTGCTGTCAAGTGCTGATTTAGTCTGGGACTTTGGTGCTCATTTTATCAAGCTCTGTCGTGGCAATCTCACTGCGATTTTTAACATCGGCAATGAAAATCTGAGTTTTACTGCTCAGAATGTTTTACTGACAAATTCGGCAACTGACTCGATAATTATGCCCAAAGGATTTGTCATTTATAATAATTGAATAGAAATAGGTAAACTGAAATATGAATAAAGCTGCAATTTTTCATCGTCCTGAATCAGAAGATGCTTATCTGGCTGATCCAGAAACTGTTCACATCCGTCTGCAAGCAGCGCGTGACGATTTGACTAAAGTCGTGCTGCATTACGGCGACCCTTACATGGTTTCTGTACAGGATGACGAAATAACTTGGGAACACAGAACAGTTGAAATGGAAAAAGTGGCGACGACTGAGCTTTCTGATTTTTATCAGATTGCAGTTCACTTGCCACACAAGCGGATGGATTATCTCTTCGTCCTAACAGACAACGAGGGGGAGCAAGCGATTTTGACGGACCGCGGATTGATGGACAATGCTGAAGAATATAGCTCGGGAAAATATGCGGCTTTTCGATTGCCATTTTTCCATGAAGCAGATATGTACAAGGCGCCAAGCTGGGTAAAATCAACGGTTTGGTATCAAATCTTCCCCGAGCGTTTTGCAAATGGGGATAAAAGCAATGATCCTGACAATGTCAAAGATTGGGATGACGTTAAATCCATGCGTCGTCAGGATTTCTACGGCGGTGATTTACAAGGAATTATCGATCACCTGGATCATTTGACGGAGCTGGGAGTGAATGGCCTTTATCTGACGCCGATTTTTAAAGCCCCGTCCAATCACAAGTATGATACGGTTGATTATTTAGACATTGACCCTCATTTTGGGGATAAAAAGACATTTAAACAATTGGTCGAAGCATGTCATAAACGCGGAATTAAGATGATGCTGGACGGCGTGTTCAATCATATTGGAGACCAGAGTCCGCAGTGGCAGGATGTCTTGAAAAATCAGCAGCAGTCGAAGTATGCGGATTGGTTCCATATCAATAGTTGGCCTGCCACATACACCGAAACGAAAGACTTTGAGTCAGCACCGACGAAATCTTATGAAAGCTTTGCTTTTACGCCGCATATGCCTAAGCTCAATACTGCAAATCCGGACGTTCAAGCCTTTATACTAAAAGTGGCGGATTATTGGATTCGTGAGTTTGACATTGATGCTTGGCGTCTGGACGTAGCAAATGAAGTGGATCACCAATTCTGGAAGAAATTTCGGAAGGTGTGCGATGCTGCGAAAAAAGATTTCTATATTGTCGGCGAGGTTTGGCACTCTGCACAATCTTGGCTGAACGGTGATGAATTCACTGCTACTATGAATTATTCTTATACTTATGCCATTTTGGACTATTTTGTGAAGCAGAAGAATTCAATGAAGACGATGGTTTCGCAGCTTAATCAGCAGCTGATGCTCTATCGTGACACAACGAATGCTGCGATGTTCAATATCTTGGACAGTCATGACACAGAGCGTCTGTTATTTGCCTGCTGCGGAGACGAAGCGCTCTTTAGGCAGGTTCTGGCATTTACTTACATGCAGCCGGGTGAGCCCTGCATCTACTATGGTGATGAGATTGGCATGACTGGCGGAGATGACCCGGATTGCCGCCGCCCCATGATTTGGGACATCAGCGAACATGACTCGGAGACTTTCTGGTTTTTTCATGATTTGGTTGCCTTGCGCAAGGAAAATTCGGAGTTGCTCGCAACAGGCAGGATGAATTGGCGCGTGCTGTCAGAGAAAAAAGGTATCCTTCAGCTTGAGAGAAAATTGGGGAATCAGCAGTTGTTTGGTACCTTTAATACGGGAAATGAAGTGATTTCAGGCGATTTTTACAATGTCAAGTTAAGCAATTTGACGACATTTGTAGAAGAAACCGCAGAAATTGCCCCCAGAGGATTTGTGATCTCTGTAGGCTGAGCTTTGTCAGACAGAATTGAATTGAGAAAGCTTAAAAGACTATTCTTAGAGCAATTCTTGATTGACACAAATGATCGAAATGAAGAGGAGTAAACAGTGAAAAAGACAAAATGGTGGCAGAAAGCGGTGATTTACCAGATTTATCCGCGCAGTTTTCAGGACAGCAATGGCGATGGTGTCGGAGATTTGCAAGGGATTATCAAGCGTTTGGATTATCTCCAGAAGCTGGGAATTGGCGCGATTTGGCTGAGTCCTGTTTACAAGTCGCCGATGGACGATAATGGCTATGACATCAGTGATTATCGAGACATTGCGCCTGAATTCGGAACTTTAGCAGATATGGACGCACTGATTGCTGAGGCGAAGAAGTGCAATATTCGGATTATCATGGATTTAGTGGTCAATCATAGCTCAGATGAGCATGCTTGGTTCGTTGAGGCGCGTAAGTCGAAGGATAATTTCTACCGCGACTTTTATATCTGGCGGGATGAACCGAATGATCTGGTTTCCGGATTTACTGGGGATTGGCCGGGTTCAGCCTGGACCAAGGACGATGCCAGCGGTCAGTATTATCTGCATTTATTTTCAAAAAAACAACCGGACTTAAACTGGGAAAATCCTAAGCTGCGTGCGGAAGTTTATGACATGATGAATTTCTGGCTGGATCGCGGGGTTGGCGGTTTCCGCATGGATGTGATTGATATGATCGGAAAAGTCGTTGATGAAGAACTGGTCGCAAATGGGCCAAAGCTGCATGACTATCTGCAGGAGATGAATCGGGCGAGTTTCGGTAAGAAGTTGGGAGATGAGGCGCTGACGGTGGGGGAAACTTGGTCGGCAACGCCTGAATCTGCTGAACTTTACAGTGATCCTGCACGCGAAGAGCTGTCAATGGTTTTCCAGTTTGAGCATATCGTGGCCATGTGGAAAAATGGGCAGAAGTACCAGGGAACACGGCTCAATGTGCCGAAACTCAAAGAAATCTTCGCCAAATGGCAAAAGCTGGACAAGGGCTGGAATTCACTGTTCTGGGACAATCACGACCTGCCGCGCGTGGTCAGCAGCTATGGCAATGACGGCAAATACCGCGTGCAGTCCGCTAAAGCGCTGGCTATCCTGCTTCACCTGATGAAGGGGACGCCTTACATTTATGAAGGCGAAGAGCTGGGCATGACAAATTTCCCATTCACAGACCTGTCGCAATTTGACGACATTGAAGCCCGCACAGCCGCTGAAGACCTGCGTAAAGCTGGAGTTCCTGAAGCGCAGATTGTGCCGATGATTGCGGCAAATAGTCGTGACAATGCGCGCACACCGATGCAATGGGACGATTCGAGCAATGCTGGCTTTACTACAGGACTGCCCTGGCTGGCAGTCAATCCCAACTACAGGGAAATCAATGCCACAGCTTGTCTGGCTGACCCTGATTCTGTTTTCTACACCTATCAGAAATTGATACAGTTGCGCAAGGAAAATGATTGGATTGTCTGGGGCAATTTTGAACTGCTGAACACGGCAGATGAAGTTTTCGCATATGTGCGATTATTTGATGGCAGAAAGTATCTGGTTCTGGTGAATTTGTCGGATCAGACGAATACATTCAGCAGTGTGTGGACAGTAAAAGAAGTGCTAATTCACAATTATAACAATAAATTAGACGACATTTCAGCGCTGCAGCTTCAGCCCTGGGAAGCTTTTGCGGTGGAATTGGATTGAGAATCAGCACTTACTTGCTCATTATTCTGGGAGTATGGAATATCATTGTGTTTGTCTTTTACGCTGTTGACAAGTTGAAAGCTGTTCATGGGCGCTGGCGAATTCCAGAGAAAGTTCTGCTGCTGCAAGCGTTCTTAGGCGGCGGAATAGGTGCCTTGCTGGCTGGAAAACTTATGCATCATAAAACACGCAAAGGGTATTTCTGGCTCGTTTGGATCTTGGGCCTCATGGTTGACATTGGTCTGATCGTTGTACTTTTAGGAGTGGTCAAATGAAGTTAAAAAATTTAATTTGCGGAGGTTTAATTATGGCAGCAGCGTTGTCTTTATCAGCTTGTAGCAGTGAGTCCGGAGGTCCATCTTCCGCCAAAACAGAAATCGAGACAAAAGCAAATCCCAAGCTTTACCGAAATTTCTACGAGATTTTTACTGGCAGCTTTGCAGATAGCAATGGCGATGGTCAAGGCGATTTAAACGGTGTGACGGCACATCTTGATTACCTCAATACTGGTGACCCTAAATCGACGAAAGACCTGAAAGTGCAAGGCCTTTGGATGACGCCTATTTTCGCAAGTCCCAGCTATCACGGCTATGACGTGACAGATTACCAAGCCATCAACCCGAAACTTGGAACGATGGCAGATTTTGACAAGCTGATTGCCCAAGCAAAAAAGCGTAAGATTGCTGTCATCCTTGATCTTGTGCTCAATCACACCTCGAGCGAGCATCCCTGGTTCAAAAAAGCGCTGGCTGGCGACAAAAAATACCTGTCCTATTATAATTGGTCGGACAGCCCCAAGAAAGGTTACAGTCTGGCCTCCAACGGAAAATACTATGAGTCAGAATTCGACAAAGGCATGCCGGATCTCGATTTGTCAAACCCTGACGTGAAAGCTGAAATTAAGAAAATCACCAAATTCTGGCTTGACAAAGGGGCAGCCGGCTTTAGACTTGATGCGGTTGCCTATTATTACAACAACAGTGAAACAAAGACTGAAAATTTTACAAACTGGCTGGTTTCAACGGTTCACGAGCAGAATCCTGATGCTTATGTTGTAGGCGAGGATTGGTCGGACAGCGTTGTGATCGCCGAAATGTCGAGAAAGTCAGATATAAACAGCTTGTTCAATTTCCCCATGTCTTTTAATAACAGCGCAGGTGCCCTCCAAAATGCACTCTTGATGCAGGACGGCTCTAGCTTTGCTAGAATGACTGCTGAATGGGACAAAAATCTCCACAAGGCGAACCCAGCAGCAATAGATGCCCCATTTCTGGCCAACCACGACATGAATCGCGCGGTCAATTTTACCTACAATCTAGAGAAGTCTAAAATGGCAGCACAAACTTACCTTCTGCTGCCAGGCAACCCTTTTATTTATTATGGGGAGGAGCTGGGGATATCTGGCTCAGGTATTGATCAGAACAAGCGACTGCCTCTGCCATGGGGCATCAACAACCCTGCAAATACCAAGGAAAGCGTTGCTGTGCCTGGTGCGACTGAATCTGTCACGACAATCGGGGGTACAGTGGAAGAACAAGAAGCCAATCCGAATTCGCTGCTGAACTGGTATAAGAAAGTGCTGCGCATTAAGCTGAGATACCCGGAAATTGCCCAAAGCAGAATTTCAAAAGTAGATGTGGACAATAGCAGTATTTCTGCGCTGAATTATGGCAAAAAATACACCATCATCTCCAACTTTGACAGCAAAGCCAGCATTTCATTGAAACTGACCAGTCAAATGAAGCAGAAGATTGCAGAGAGGCTTTCTGTGACTGGGGCTTACATTACACTTGATGAGAAAAAACTGACACTTCCCCCATACAGTACGGTAATATTAGATTAGACAGAGAATAGAGATATGACTAAAAAACTTGACAAAGACTATCACAAAAAAGCTGTAGGCTACCAAATCTATCCGAAATCCTTCAAAGACTCAAACGCTGACGGCATCGGAGACCTACAGGGAATCATTGAGAAACTCCCTTATCTAAAATCGCTCGGCATTGATTTTATCTGGCTGAATCCGATCTATGCCAGCCCTCAAGTTGACGGCGGTTATGATATCAGCGACTTTTATGATATCGACCCCATGTTCGGGACAATGGCAGATTTCAAAGCTCTGCTCGCGAAATGTCATCAGCTCGGGATGAAGCTGATTATGGATCTGGTCGTCAATCACACATCAAACCAGCACAAGTGGTTCATAGAAGCACAAAAGTCGAAAGATAACCCTTATCGTGATTATTACCTTTGGGCAGATGCCAGCCCAGAAAAAAAGCCCAATAATTGGCGCAGTTTTTTCGGTATTTCTGCTTGGACTTATCAAGAGCAGACCCAACAAGCCTATTTCCATATTTTCGCCGCTGAGCAGCCAGACTTGAACTGGAAGAATCCGAAATTGCGTGCCGAGATTTATAAGATGGTGCGCTGGTGGCTGGAAGACATCGGTATTGACGGCTTCAGACTGGATGCCATTTCCCACATTCAAAAAATGGACTGGGACTTTGAGCTCCGCAGTTTCGATGGCGATGATCCTTGGGAGCCTTTTATGAACGTGATCGGCATTGATAATTACCTCACAGATCTCAAAAAAATATTTAATGAATTTGATGCCACCACAGTTGGTGAAGCTTCTGGTGTTCGCTCAAACAAAGGCGCAGCGGATTGGACAGATGCCGATGAAGGTTATCTTGATGCCATTTTTGAGCTGGAGCACAATCGTAAAAAATCTGACGGCACAGGCGACCTCTATGAATACAAGAAAGTCATCATGCGTTGGCAAGGTGATTTGCTGGAAAGAGGCTGGAATGCGCTCTATATCGAGAATCATGACATGCCGCGCGCCATCTCGATTTTCGGCGACGGCAGCCTTGCAAGCGCAAAAGCCCTAGCTGTGCAGTACATGCTGCTTCGCGGAACACCCTTCATTTATTATGGTCAAGAAATCGGCATGTCCAGCTATCCTTTTGAAAGCATTGATGAAATAAGCTCTGAAGACACGCGCAATCACTATTTTAATGCGCTCAAATCAGGTGTCCCTGAAAAAGAAGCCTTCTTCAAAGAAGTTTTAAATTCTCGGGACGGGGCGCGCACACCGATGCAATGGAACCGCGAGAAAAACGCCGGATTTACAGAGGGGCAGCCTTGGATGCCGATTAATCCAAACTATACAACAGTAAATGTTGAAGATTCCAGCGAACTCATCGCGCTCTATCGAGAGCTCATTTCACTCAGACATCATGAAAAGTCTCTCCAAGATGGCGGCATCAGATTTCACTTTCCGCGTTCTAAAGCCATTTTTTGCTATGAACGCGAAGACTTTTTAGTGCTGGTAAATCTTAGTGATCAGAAGCTATCCAGAAAAATGACGGCCATTCCAATTGAAGACTACCAGCAAGTTTTAGGTTCTCGTCCCATTAAAAAGATACCTCGCACCCTCTCACTTAGCGGCTGGGAGTATCATGTCTTCAAACGGAAAAGCTGACGCGCCTTAAATCCGTCAGAAGCACTGGAATCAGCAGTGTAGAATGAATTGAAATTTTGTCAGAATAAGTATAAAATGAAGGGAATAAGTTTCCAGAAACTTTCAAAGAAATGAGTCAACCAATGAAAAGAATTATGTCACTTGACCCCTGGCTGGTCAAATCAGATAAATTAGAAAAAGAAAATCGCCGCTTGCAGGAATCGCTTACATCGCTCGGAAACGGCTACATGGGCATGCGCGGGAATTTTGCAGAAAGCTACAGCGGTGACAGCTTGCAGGGCATCTATATCGGTGGTGTCTGGTATCCAGACAAAACCCGCGTCGGCTGGTGGAAAAATGGATATCCTGAATATTTCGGCAAAGTCATCAATGCCATCAATTTCGCCAAAGTACATCTTATTGTTGACGGACATGAAATTGATCTCTATCAGGATGAGATTGAGAATTTCAAAATTTCACTTGACATGAGAAAAGGCACACTGTCTTATAGTTACAGCTATCAAGGCATCAGTATTTCCGCGGAGCGATTCTTCTCTCTGGCTCAGAAAGAGCTGGCAGTTTTTGCATTTATGTTTGAAAGTCTGGACGGACAAGAACATCATGTCCGCATTGAGTCCTGCATCGACGCTGACGTTCAGAATGAAGACGCAAATTATGACCAGCATTTCTGGAATGTCCTTGCGGCTGAAAATGAAGCTGAAGGTTCCCTGATGATTGCTGAGACGATTCCGAATGATTTCGGCATCGAACAATTTACAGTATTAGCGCATCAAGCCTACAGCGGCGATTTCAAGATTCAAAATCAGCAGCGCACAAAAACAGAAGTTATTGATGTCTTTGAGGACAGTCTGTCTGCTGGTAAAGTCAAAACCTTTGAACGTCGTGTCTTTGTGCTAACATCAAGAGATTATGATGATTATGAGGGTTTGATCAAGCAAAGTAAACAGCTCATCCAAAAAAATCAGACAAAAGATTATATTTCACTTTACAATGCACATGCTGCCCTTTGGGCTGAACGCTGGGAAATGTCTGATATCAAAATTGAAGGCGCAGAAGAAGCCCAGCAAGGCATTCGCTTTAATCTCTTCCAACTTTTTTCTACCTATTACGGCGAAGACGAGCGGCTGAATATCGGCCCCAAAGGCTTTACTGGAGAAAAATACGGCGGCGCCACATACTGGGACACAGAAGCCTATGCTGTCCCGCTTTATCTGTCATTGGCAAAGCCCGAAGTCACGAAAAATCTTCTGAAATACCGTCGCAATCAACTGGCAGGTGCTGAGCACAATGCGCGGCAGCAAGGACTCAAGGGTGCACTTTATCCGATGGTGACTTTTAACGGCATTGAGTGTCATAATGAATGGGAAATCACCTTTGAGGAAATTCATCGAAACGGCGCTATCGCTTACGCAATCTATAATTACACGAATTACACTGGAGATGAGACTTATCTGGCGCATGAAGGGCTTGAAGTGCTTGTTGAAATCTCCCGTTTTTGGGCAGATCGGGTTCATCTTTCCCGCGACGGCAAATATATGATTCACGGCGTGACAGGCCCTAACGAATATGAAAACAATGTCAATAACAATTGGTACACCAATACATTGGCGACTTGGGTGCTCGAGTATACGACAGAATCTCTGGTGCGTTATCCGCGCCCTGATTTGAATGTCACCGCGATCGAATTGGCGCATTGGCGTGATATCATTGACCGAATGTATTATCCTACAGATGAGACACTGGGAATCTTTGTCCAACAGGACGGTTTTCTTGACAAAGACTTGAAGCCAGTCTCAGAGCTTAAAGCCAGCGAATTGCCGCTGAATCAACATTGGTCTTGGGATAAAATTTTGCGTTCACCATATATTAAACAGGCTGATGTTCTGCAAGGGCTCTATTTCTTCAATGATCGCTTCAGTTTGGAAGAAAAACGCCGAAATTTTGAATTCTATGAGCCTCTAACAGTGCATGAAAGTTCACTTTCTCCTTCTATTCATGCAATTCTGGCAGCTGAACTCGGCCTGAAGACGAAAGCCATTGAAATGTATGAACGGACAGCGCGTTTGGATTTGGATAATTACAACAATGATACAGCGGATGGTTTGCATATCACGTCAATGACGGGCTCCTGGCTGTCGATTGTACATGGCTTTGCCCAAATGAAGACTGGGAAAGGTAAACTCAGCTTCGCGCCAATGCTGCCGGACAAATGGAAATCTTATGATTTTCGGCTGAATTACCGCGGACGTCTAATTGAAGTCACAGTGTCCGACAAAGTTGAGATAAAGCTGCTTTCAGGTGAGAAGATTGAGCTGGGACTTTATGGACAAAGCCTGCCTCTGAGTGACGATTCAGCAATCTCTGTCACTTTAATGGAAAAGTGATTTCAACAAAGCATTTACACAATAGTTATGAGGAAATATGTTTAAAGCAGTTTTATTTGATCTTGACGGCGTCATCACAGACACAGCCGAATACCATTTTCGTGCCTGGCAGCAATTGGCCGATAAGCTAGGTATAAAAGGAGTCGACCGGAAATTCAACGAGCAGCTCAAGGGCGTTTCACGGGATGATTCACTTCAAAAAATTCTTGATCTGGGACAGGTAAAAGTCTCTGCACAGGAATTCGCAGCACTTACAAAGCAGAAAAACGAGACCTATCTCAAGCTGATTGAAGCGATCTCTCCCAAAGATATTTATCCAGGCATTCAACAGCTGCTGCAGGACTTACGCGCACATGACATCAGAATCGCCCTCGCTTCCGCCTCAAAGAATGGCAGCTTTTTACTTGAGCGTCTGGGCTTGACCGAATGCTTTGATGCCATTGCGGATCCTGCTAAAGTTCGGCATTCAAAGCCTGCCCCTGATATTTTTATTGCAGCAGCAGAGGCTGTCAATGTGCCTGTGACCGAGTCGATCGGAATTGAGGATTCTCAAGCGGGAATCACAGCCATCAAGGCTTCAGGCGCGCTTCCTGTCGGCGTTGGCCGAGCGGATGATTTAGGCGATGATATTGCCTTAGTTCCAGATACCACAGGTCTTACCTTCAATTATCTCATGTCAGTCTGGAAGCGCTGATTTTATCTGGCTGCTTTTCTGAACACGGAAAATCAGCAAAAGCAGCCAGCAATTTCATTTTTCTAAATGAAAGAAATTATTACAGGAGGTTATTTATGCCTGTCACAATAGATGATGTTGCAAAATATGCCGGAGTAAACAAATCCACTGTCAGTCGCGCACTGCACGGCTCTTATTCAATTTCAGAAAGTACCCGCAAGCGCATTGAGCAGGCCGTTGATGAATTGGGTTATGTGGGAAATTTAGCGGCCAAAATGCTGGCATCGCGTCGCGTAAATTCTATTGGTGTTGTCTTTCCGCCCATCGCGGATAAGGCCAATCAGCCCTTCTTCATGAAGATTTTGACGGTCATCAATGCCAAAGCAACTGCGAACAATGTGACCGTAGCCATTGCCACAGGGCACTCGAGCCGAGAATTAAAATCCCAGGTGCGTCTGATGCATCTGGAGAGACGTGTGGATGGCTTCATTCTGCTGTCGGCTGATGAAGAAGATTTGGTTCGTGATTATCTGCAAGAGGAAAAAGTTCCATTTGTTGTGCTGGGAACGCCAGGAAAGCAATCCCAGCCGCTCAATTCCGTGGACAATGACAACTACCAGCTGGGTGCAGATGCCGCCAATTACTTAATCAGGCGCGGCCACAAAAAAATGGTCTTCTTCGTGGATGAAATCCGGGGAGAATTCTCGCGTGAGCGTTTGAGAGGCTTTTTAGATGTAGTAGGCGAGGACAATTGCCAAGTCGTCAATATTTTTGACACTACTTTCGTTAAAACTGACGAAACGGCAATGGTTGTACTTGATGACTGGCTGGCAATCAGCATCATTGAACGTTTACGCCAGCAGAGCATTCATGTTCCGCAAGACATTTCAGTTTTATCCTTCAATAATTCTTATCTGTCCAAGCTGATTGAGCCCAAACTGACCACTTATTCTATCAACATTGAACAGCTGGGAGAAGAAGTCGTCCGTGTTCTGCAGGAAAGCATTGAAAATGAAAAAATCGAGCGCGTGATTGTTCCCTTTCACCTAATAGAACGTGACTCTGTGCGGACAATAACCGGCTAAATTAAGGTTTCCGAGCGAAGCAATTGATCAAGAGTGAAAAGATCAACAGTGAAAAGAGTCAAAATGCGCCATTCCAGAATTTACAAGGGCTATTTTAAGTTTCACTAAAGTAGAAAAAATTACAATAGAACAAAGATTAAAAATATTGAAAAGTGAGAAAAGAGAATGGTGATGATTAAACTGCTGCTTGTAGAGGACGATGTTGAGCTATCGAATTCAGTCACAGACTTTTTGGAGTCATTTGCTGATGTGACTCAAACTTTTGACGGGGAAGATGGTCTTTATGAGGCTGAACAAGGCATCTACGATATGATTCTCCTTGACCTGATGCTGCCGGAATTGAACGGTTTTGATCTGCTGAAACAGCTGAGAGAGAAGGGCATATCCACACCAGTTCTTATTCTGACTGCCAAAGAGGGCTTAAATGACAAAATGCACGGCTTTGAAATTGGAGCGGATGATTATTTAACCAAGCCATTCTACCTGGACGAGCTGAAAGCGCGTATCATGGCTCAGCTCAAACGTACTGGAAAACTTGACACCGATAATATTTTGGTGTATGGGGATTTAAAAGTCAACTTGTCCAACCAGGAAGTTCGATTAGACGGAAAACTGGTTGATTTGCTGGGAAAAGAATTCGATCTTGTTGTTTATCTGCTTCAAAATCAGAATGTTATCCTGCCGAAAGAACAGATTTTTGATCGAATTTGGGGCTTTGACAGTGACACGACCGTGACTGTGGTCGAAGTTTATATGTCAAAAATTCGCAAAAAGCTGAAGGAGACAGAATTCACTGAGAAACTGCAGACGCTGAGAAATGTGGGATATATCTTGAAACAATGAAATTGATTTTCTTAAAAATAAAGCAGTCACTGATTCGAACGATTAAAGGGGAACGCCGAAGTATTCTGCACTTTTTTCTTGCTTTTACGGGACTGTTTTTAATTCTGACGGCGATCATTCTTCGGGTTTCCTATGTCGGAATGTATTCGTCAACCGATCAGGAATTAAGAGCTCAGGCCAGTGATCCCGTAGGCGCGATTGCAAGGGCTACCAGCTCGATTTCATATGAGCTGCCCAGCGATGACAATAGCTCAAAAGGTCGTCCCCCTTTTCGAGAGTTTGGCTCATTTGTTGTTTTGTATGATTCTGATGGGACGGTGCTCAATTATGACAGAGATTCGATGGCTGCGGCTTTGAAAACAGCTGGTACCAAAATGAATCAAAACTTTGTTGGTGAAATCGGACTGACACATCTTGAATCAGAACCTTATCGCACACTGATTATTCCTTTTAGTGCGCAGCAATTCATTTCCAACGGCGGAAAAGTTGCCTATATTCAATTTTTCCAAAGTGTCGGCCAAATTCAGGATGGCGTTGCTTCAACGACCAGAACGATCAGAATTACGATGTTTGCTTTCTGGTTTCTTTCTCTTTTCGTCAGTATTTATCTGTCACGCGTCTCACAACGTCCTTTAGAAATTGCACTTGAGCGGCAAAAAGCCTTTGTGTCAAATGCCAGTCATGAATTACGGACGCCTTTAGCCATCATGCAAAATCGCCTGCAGCTGCTCTTTCAGCATCCCAATGCGACAATCATTGATGAGTCGGAAAATATCTCCGCCAGCCTCAATGAAGTGCGCAACATGCGTGTATTGACAGGCACACTGCTTGACATGGCAAAATCAGACGGCTCTGTCAACATTCAACCCAGTGAGACAGATGAAACTTTTTTCAAAGAGATTTTTGAGAATTTTGAGATTCTTGCCGAGCAGCATGGAAAAATATTTACCAGTTCAATCAAATTTGAGGAAAGTGCCCAATTGGATCAATCTTTGATTAAGCAGGTTTTGACGATTTTATTTGATAATGCATCAAAATATACCAGAAGTGCAGGAGAAATCCATGCTGAAGTCCTCAAACAAAGAAACGAGCTTCAACTGATTGTCACTGATAATGGCCCAGGCATTTCAAATCATGATAAGAAAAAGATTTTTGACCGCTTTTACCGAGTTGACGAAGCGCGTACACGCGGAAAAGGCGGCTTAGGTTTAGGCTTATCCTTGGCAAATGAGATTGTTAGAGCCATGAAGGGAAAAATCACAGTTGAAGATAACAAGCCGCAGGGAACCACATTCATAGTCAAATTGAAATTATAACTTTGCTAAGCTTTTTCGGCTCTCTTTCGAGGGAGTGAAAAAGCTTTTTATTTTGACTGTTTTCATGATATAGACTGACTGTTTTCATGATATAGACTTTCTAATTCATCTAAAATATTGTAAAATGGAACAGAAAAACTTATGCATTTAAAGAAAGGAATCAATATGTCTGTATTAGACAAAGTAAACTCACCCGCAGATGTCAAAGCTTTAGCCTTTGAAGAGCTGCCGGAATTGGCTGCAGAGGTTCGTGCTGCTGTTTTACATAAAGTTTCAAACTATGGGGGACATGTCGGGCCGAATCTTGGTGTTGTTGAGATGACAGTCGCCTTGCATCGTGTTTTTGACAGCCCGAAAGATAAGCTTATCTGGGATGTCAGCCATCAGTCCTATCCTCACAAAATATTGACAGGTCGAAAGACTGGTTTTACTGACGGTCATTTTCATGATGTCACACCTTACACCAGTCAGGAAGAATCTGAACATGATTTCTTCAAAGTCGGTCACACCTCAACCTCAATTGCCAATGCACTGGGATTAGCCAAAGCGCGTGATTTGTGCAAGGACAGCGGGAATATCATTGCGATTATCGGTGACGGCTCACTCTCAGGCGGCTTGGCCTATGAAGCCTTGAATAACGCTGGCGCTTACCAGGGCAACCTGATCATCATTGTCAATGACAACCAAATGTCAATCGCTGAGAATCATGGCGGCATGTACAAAAACTTAGCAGCGTTGCGTGAAACACACGGCTTTGCTCCAGATAATCTTTTCAGAGCCTTCGGCCTTGATTATTACTATCTTGACGAAGGAAACGACATCCCGAAACTCATCGAAGTTTTCGAAAAGTTTAAAGACATTAATCATCCTATTGTATTACATATCAGTACAGAGAAAGGTCATGGCTATGCACCTGCCGTAGCAAACAAGGAAGCTTATCACTGGCGGAGCCCATTTGAGCTGGAAACAGGCGAGGCCAAACATTCAGGAAGTGCTGTACGCAACTATAATGAGGTTCTGCTTGACATCATGGACCAGAAAATTTCTGAGGGAGTTCCAATTTTCGCCATCAATGCGGCGGTTCCTGGTGCTTTTAATCTTAAAAAATTCGCTGCAGGGCATCCAGATCGCTATTATGACGCAGGGATTGCCGAACAATTTACCCTCACATTTGGCGGCGCGATGGCAATGGGCGGTGCGCGGCCTATCATTTTCCATAACTCGACTTTTTTGCAGCGCGGCTATGATCAAATGGTCCATGACTTAGCTGTGAATAATGAGCCGGCAATTGTTGTGCTGCACGGCGCTGTGATTTCTGATTCTGACACGACGCATCAGGGAAGTCTAGCCATCGGCTGGATTTCTAACATTCCAAATCTTGTTTACTTGGCGCCCACCAGTGAGGAAGAACTGACTGCAATGATGAACTGGGGCTTGGCGCAGTCGGAACATTCAGTTGTTATCCAGCTTCCGGAACATGGTCTGGAGCATCGCAGCAGCAGCCTGAAGGATTTCTCGCAGGCTAAGTTTGACATTCGGCAAAAAGGTGAACGCGTGGCTCTGCTCGGGCTCGGCGGAATGTACCATCAGGTCGAGACGCTGGCAAAAGTCCTGGAGAAGGCGCAGATTCATGCGACGCTGGTAAACCCGCTCTTTATCAGCCAACTTGACAAAGCTGCCTTGTCTGAGCTTGGAAATACCCACAGTGTGATTGCAACTTTTGAAGATGGTATTGTGGATGGCGGCTTCGGGCAAAAAGTGGCAAGCTACTTAGGTGCTTATGATGTGCGTGTACTGAATTTTGGCGCCTGGAAAGAATTCAACGAAGAAGTGCCGCTGGAAGAACTCTACGCCCGTTATCACTTGACGCCGATGTCTGCTGCCAACGACATTATCAGCGCTCTGGTCAGGCCAGCGCAATGAAAAAGTTTTTGATAATGCTTGTTCGCGGTTATCAGCGCTTTATTTCACCGATATTTCCGCCAAGCTGCCGCTACTACCCTACCTGTTCGTCTTATATGATTCAGGCGCTTCAAAAGCATGGCGCGCTCAAGGGTTTTCTCATGGGCATTGCTAGAATTCTGCGCTGTCATCCCTTTGTGCCTGGAGGCGTGGATGAAGTGCCAGATCACTTTAGTCTGAAGCGAAATCCAAATAAAGAAGAATAAACTTTAGTTCAAAAAGAGAAATGAAGAATCACTTTGAAAATGGAGTGATTCTTTTGCTCAATTAGAAGTGTTTCAGTTGTGCGGAGATTTAAGAGATTTGTTTCTCACATCAACAAAAAATGCTTCAATTTCCTTAACTGAAAAGACGTCATTTGTGTTAAAATGTGATTATGAAAAAGTTGAGCATTATTATTCCTTTCAAAGGACTGACAGAAAAGGAGTTAACACCCGCCTTATCCTCGTTGAACGGCCAGATCGGGATTGATTTCTCAACACTGGATCTGCATTTAATCAATGATGGCGGGCCAGGGATTGACATTTCAAAGTTTGACATTCTGTCCAATTTGAATGTGACCTATCATGAATTAGCGCTGAACGTTGGACCTGGAATGGCGCGTCAATACGGCATCGACCATTCAGATGGCGAATACATCTTATTCATAGATTCTGATGATGAATTACATTATACTGGGGCATTGCTGGACTTCTACAATGTATTAAAGGAATCAGGTGATCATCAGCTGATTATTGGACGCTATATCCAGCAACAAAAGAATTCAGATGGAGATTTTCGCTATTTTGTCCATGACGAATCGGATACAAAGGCAGTTTATGCAAAAATGTACAAGCGCAGTTATCTAGAAAGCTTGGGATTAAGTTTTCATCCGAAATTAAGACTTTTTGAGGACAACTACTTTGTGGGGCTGGCCTGTGAATGCGCCAGCGACATTTATTATTTAAAAAGTGTGGTCTACAGCTGGCTCTACAATCCTGATTCACTGGTCAGATCAACAGCCAACTTCTTTAGCAGACAGACCGCCATTGTGCCTCAAGCGATGCGCTATTATTTTGAATTCCTGCAGCCAAGATTTCCAGAAAAAATTAATCTTGAAGACTATGTGGTCAATATGTACTTGCGCTCAACCCGACTTGAGCCAGCGGATACGGTAGAATTCTGGCAGTCACACATTAGTCTGATGACGGAATTTAAAAATAAACTGAATTCCGATGTGAAAAAATTGCAGGTGAAGGTAAATCAAGCCTGTCAGTCCGATCCATTCTGGCAGGGAACTGATGCTTCAGGATTTGCAGCGTTTTATAGAAAATCGGTGATGCCATTATGACAAGCGTGAGTATTATCATTCCTTTTAAGGATCAGACAGAAAAGGAGCTATCCCTTGCGTTAGCATCCATCAACGGCCAGATTGGGGTAGATTTTTCGGAGATTGATGTTCAGCTCGTCAATGATGGGGGAGCAGCTATTGAAGTGAACAAATTCGAAATTTTTTCTAACTTGCGAATTCATTATCATGAGCTGCCGGAAAATGTAGGCCCAGGTCTCGCACGTCAGTATGGAATAGATCACTCAGAAAGTGATTACCTGATGTTTATCGATGCGGACGATGAGCTGCATTACACTGGTGCCTTGCTGGATTTCTTCAATGTACTCAAAGAGTCCGCCAGTCACCAGATCATCATCGGCAAATATATTGAGCAGTATCTGGTAGCTGGAAATGAGTTCCGTTATCAGGTTTACGATTATAACTGGAAAGCGCTTTATGCCAAATGCTTTCAGCGTGATTACCTGAAGCAATTAAACTTGCATTTTCATCCAAAACTGCGTCTCTTTGAAGACATGTATTTCGTCGGACTGGCTTGTGAGCTAGCAACAGATATTCATTATTTGAATTCTGTGGTTTATTCCTGGCTTTTTAATGCAAACTCGCTGGTAAGATCTGGCGGCCGTTCTTATGAGCACCAGACACACCTTTGGGTAAAGCAGTGTCAATATCATCTGGAATTCCTGCAGAAAGCAGCACCAGAGCGTCTTAACGCAGCCTTTGAAAATTATCTTGTTGATATTTATTTCCGCTCTCGCGCTTATCCACCAGAAGATGAAAAGGCATTTTGGCAGGCACATTGTGAACTTATCAAAACATTTTCTCAAATTTGGCAACCCTATAATGTTAGCTTGCAACTTAAAGCTGATAAAATGAGCCAAGAAACCCCCATGTGGAAGGGAAAATCACCAGAAGCCTTTGAAGTCTTCATGAAAGAGACGGAGCAAAAATTGGAAGAGTCATAACCACCCGTCAAACGGGTGGCTTGTACCACGGGTGTAACCCGTGCATACTCACTGCGCCTTAAGACGCTAGCCTTCACAAAAAGCGTTCAGGCTCATTG
>JAITVN010000076.1 GCA_031285775.1 Streptococcaceae bacterium
ATATTTTCAATTCTAGTAAAATTCAACTCTCTTAAAAAATTTATAGAAAGTTTATTGATAATTGAACCCTGCATTCCTTGTTCAATTTGCTTTCTTGCTTCATAAGACTCATTAAACCAGTAAACGAAATATTCCTTTGGAATCTCAAGACTTTTCGGAGTCACTTTAATATAATTTGGCGAAAGAAACATCTTTTCTTTAATTCTAACAACTGTCGCTCTTTGCGAAATCAGTGAAACAACTATATCTCCTTCTGACACATAAATCAATTTTTCTGAGTTCTCTACTCTTCGAGTTTCTAGACTTGGGGAATTTGAAATTTCATATCGATCAAAATCAAAAGAGGTTGAAGTGTATATATAGCAAGATTTTCCAACAACATTATAATCACGAGAAAGCAAATTACCTATATCTAGAGAAAAGAAATTAGATAATCTTTTGTTATTTTTTTTAACTTCTTTTTCCATGACTTTAGATTAACACAATTCTCAATCAACGTCAAAGATAAATGTTATTTTATTAAACAACAAGTTATTATTCAAAAGTAAAAAAGCATCATAACATTCATTATGACACTTAAACGATGAATTTTGACCTAAAATGAATCAATGAACACCTTTACAAAACAAGCTCCTCAAACTTCAAAATCTTCCCGTCTCCAACCTGCAAAGTCTTCTGAAAATTCTTCTTCAAAAAATACCGATCATGAGAAACGGCCAGCAGCGTGCCCTGATACTGCGCCAGAATATTCTCAATCTCCTCACGCGCATAAATATCCAAATGATTCGTCGGCTCGTCCAAAATCAGCAGATTTATCTCCTCCTGGAAAAGCTGCAGCAAGTACAGACGCACCTTCTCTCCGCCAGACAAATCCTTCAGCCGTTTTGAAACATCACTGGCATAAAACCCGAACTTTGCCAGCTCTTCTCTGGCCTTTTGTTCGTTTCCCATAAAATCCTTGACGTACTGCACCAGGCGCTGTTCGGGGTGTGCAAACTCAATATTCTGCGGAAGATAGCCAACAGCAGTACTTTCACCCAACTTCAACTCACCCTCATCCGCCTCAAGTTCACCCATCACCAGACGCAGCAAAGTACTCTTTCCCGAACCATTCTCACCAACCACAGCAACCCGCTCGCCTTTATAAATAGTAAAAGAAGCGTTTTCAAACAATAACTTCTCCCCCATAACTTTTCCAAGCTGCCGCGCAACCAGCACCTCTTTCCCAGCCTTCGCAGACTGCGTCAACTGCTTCTTCACCCGCTTCTTCACGATCACAGGCGCTTTCAGCCGCTCCATCCTCTCCAGACGATGCTCAATTTCCTTTGCCTTACGGAAAAAATCCTCGTTTTCGCCGTCGT
Organism: Streptococcaceae bacterium; assembly: GCA_031285775.1. Lineage (GTDB taxonomy): Bacteria > Bacillota > Bacilli > Lactobacillales > Streptococcaceae > Lactovum. The sequence goes on from JAITVN010000076.1 coordinate 1,362, forward strand.
GTCCCCACTGTCGGTACTGGCGAACGAGCTTTTTGAGACGCGCAATCTCTCGTTGCTGCAAATCATAGTCACGCTGCAGTTGCTCGTCACGCGCCTTCTTCAAAACCTGATAAGTCGAATAATTCCCACGATACTCAATCAGCTGTCCATCCTCGATTTCCACGATTTTTTGGACAATGGCATCCAGAAACTCGCGATCGTGCGAGACAATCAGCACTGCTTTCTTGGCATTCCTCAAGTAAGTCTCAAGCCAGCGAATACCGGACAAATCCAAGTGATTGGTCGGCTCATCCAGCAGGAGCACGTCCGAGTCAGACACCAGCAGCCTTGCCAGCTCCACCCGCACACGCTCCCCGCCGCTAAGAGCGGACAGCCTCTCTTCGACCTTGTCCTCCACTCCCAGCCCACGCAGCGTTGTCAGAATGCGATCCTCCAGCGAAAAACCGCCCATCGCATCGAACGCCTCCTGAAGCTTGCCGTAGCGCAGCAGCGTCTTCTCAAGGTCTCCAGTCCACTCAGCCATCTGGATTTCCAGACTTGACAGCTGTTCCTTCAGTTGCGCCACATCCTCAAAACTCGCCAGCAAATAATCCATGACTTTTTCATCCGAAAGCGCCTGATTTTGCGCCACGACCCCGATTTTCAGGCCTTTTTTCCTGCTGACTGAGCCCGCATTCGGCAGCTCCTCGCCAGAAATCAGCTTCAGCAACGTAGACTTGCCCGTCCCATTCATCCCGACCAGTCCGATTTTATCGCCGGCATTCACGCTCAGACTGGCTTCATCAAACAAGGGCACATCACCGAAATTTTTATTTACATTGTTTATTTGAATTAACATTTATTTTCCTCTTTGAATAGCATTCGCGCAAGCGCTCGGCCATTATAATAGACCAAAATGTTAAAAAAATGAGGCTACGAAAATAATCGTAACCTCGCTTTTGAGCACATTTCATGGTTACTAGTTTTACATAATTTACTGATTCAGGGTACACTTATCCCTTATAAGCAGCAAAAGTAAAACCATTCATACGTACATGTTCGATGAGATTTAATACATTATTATCAACTTTGTACATATGAGACATGAAATGCCCTCCTTTCCGTATAATTTCCATAATCTTAGCATATTTGTCAACTTGTGTCAATTCTTTTGTCAGTCTAAAGCACTATACAACTCACAAAAATTTATGATAAAATGATTCAAAAGTTCTGGAGAATTTCAATATGAAAAAAATCATCATTTATGCGTCAAAGTATGGCAGCAGCACAAAGTACGCAGCTGAAATCGGCAAAGCACTGGACTATCCAGTTTACTCATACCAAGATAAGCAGCTTTCCAGTACAATAACAGACGCCGGCGAGATTATTTTTGTTGCCGCAGTGCACATCAGCAAGCCCATTGCATTAAAAAAGCTAGTAGAATTATGCCCGCCAAACATGAATGTGACCTTTGTGGCGGTCGGCTTAAATGATTATAATCTCGCGGAAAAACGGACGCCTGTTGAGGAAAGCATTACGAAGGAGTTTGCAGCTAATAACATTAAAGTTAACAATATCTACTACTTGCGCGGAAGTCTAGATATGAAAAGAATGTCATTATTAGAGAAAACGATGTTCAAAAAGTTTTATAAAGATGCCAAAGGAAAGTCTGATAATCAGAAAAATGACGGCGACCAGTTCATCCTCGAAGCTTACGAAAATCCTGACTTCTCTGATGTAAAGGGGCTTGAGAATATTATTCAACAGATAAAAACTGATTCAGCGTCGTGAATCTGTTTTTTTATAATGCCAAAAATAATGTTAAAATAAAGCTATGAAAATGAAACAAGAGATTATTATCCGCCAAATGGAGCCTAAGGACTTTTCAGAAGTTGCTGAACTTGAAAACAGCTTGTGGACAGCCAATGAAACACCCGCAACTATCCAAAGTTCTCCTGAGCGATATATTGAAAATATTCAAAACGGCGTGCGCTACTTGTTGGCTGTTGAAGAGACAAGTGATGAGATTTTCGGTGTGCTGGTTCTGAGTGACCGACATAAGGTTGAGCCAGGAAAACACGTGCTGACCTTTTCTCCTCTAGTTACTCCAGCCGCTAGGCATCAGGGAATCGGGACTTTTCTGGTAGAATTCGCCAAGGAATATGCGCTCAAAGAGGGCTATAAGAAAATCAGTATTGAGGTTATTTCCACAGATACTGCTGCTCTTGCCCTATACAGGAAATGCGGATTTATCCAAGAAGGCCTGCAGAAAAGAGAATTTTTCCTTAATGGACAGTGGGTAGATGACTATTATTACTCTTACTTCGTTCCTGAAGGTGAAAAATAGTGTAAACTTGCTTTACACTCGCTTTACACAGTTGTAAACTTAACTTTACACAAGTGTAGGATTCCTTGTAAATATTGACTTTATATTGTAAAGGTAAATTATGGCAACACAAAATCTAGCACGGAGAATGCGTCCGCGAAATATCGATGAAGTTATCGGCCAGCAGCATTTGGTCGGACCTGGAAAAATCATTCGCAGAATGGTGGAGACAAAATTGCTCTCCAGCATGATTTTGTATGGGCCGCCAGGTACTGGGAAAACTTCCATTGCTAGTGCCATTGCTGGAACGATGGGCTTGACTTTCCGTAGTTTTAATGCCACCAGCGACAATAAGAAAAAACTGCAGGAAATCGCAGAGGAAGCGAAAGCTTTCGGGACTGTAATACTACTGTTGGACGAGATTCATCGATTAACCAAACCGCTGCAGGACTTTCTGCTGCCGCTGCTTGAAAACGGCGACATTATTTTGATTGGCGCGACCACTGAGAATCCTTATTTTAGCGTGGTGCCTGCCATTCGAAGTCGGGTGCAGATTTTTGAAGTGAAAAGTCTGGAAATTGAAGATCTGGTTCGAGCCGTCAAGCTCGCGCTTTCTGACCATGAACGAGGCTTTGATTTTGATGTGAAGCTTGACGATGATGCCTTGAATTTCCTTGTTCATTCGACCAATGGTGATTTGCGCTCGGTCTTTAATTCTCTGGAGTTAGCGGTTCTGTCCTCTGACAATCACCATGTCACGATGGAGGACATGGAAAACTCTCTGCAAAAAAAGGCGGCGACTTTCGATAGAGACGGAGATGCCCACTATGACCTGCTTTCAGCTTTGCAGAAGTCAATTCGCGGCTCTGATGTCAACGCTGCGCTGCATTATGCGGCACGCTTGGTAGAAGGCGGCGACCTGATGAGCCTTTCCAGGCGCTTAATGGTAATGGCTTATGAAGATATCGGACTGGCCAATCCTGATGCTGCGCTGCACACTGTCACGGCATTAGAAGCAGCCTCTCGATTGGGTTTTCCCGAAGCTCGCATCCCAATCGCCAATGTGGTGGTAGATTTAGCCCTTTCGCCTAAGTCAAATGCGGCATATATGGCAATGGACAATGCGCTGAGTGATTTGCACAAGCATGGCGATTTGCCGATTCCAGCTCATTTACAAGACGGGCATTACGCTGGCGCCAAAGAGCTCGGACGTGCCATCAGCTACCAGTATCCGCATTCTTTCCCAGATCATTGGGTCAACCAACAGTATTTGCCGGATAAAATCAGAAACGCTGACTATTTTGAAGCCGATGGTATGGGCAAGTACGAACGCGCTTTGATGGAACGCAAGAGGTGGATTGATGAAAAGAAAAATGGAAAATGAATTTTGGACACTATTGTTTCAACCCCAAATATTTAAACGCGGTTATGCTTATTATCGAGAAAATCGTGTGATAGCTTTTAATGAGCAGGAAAATGAAATCCAATCAATTGTAGATGGAAGTCACCCCTATTTGATTAAAATTCATCTAAAAAATAATTTTCCCGAGGCGTGTTATTGCTCTTGTCCCTACGCAGAATCCGGAAAACCTTGTAAACATCTTGTGGCCGTTCTTTTATACTGGGAACATTTTGCTGAAAATAACAAGATTGCAGACGAGATCCTCTCACAGGCAAGTGATAATCAAACCAGATTTTTTCTTCACAAACTGCTTTTCAATAATCCGATGTTGCAGGAAATTTTTCAAGATTTTTTAGACGATAAATTACTTATGTAAGAAAAGAGCAAAATGACGGAAGAAATCAAAAATCTAAAATTGAGCGAAATCTCGCGTAACCCTTATCAGCCAAGGATTCATTTCGATAAAGAAAAGCTGGATGAGTTGGCGAAATCAATCAAAATCAACGGTGTGCTGCAGCCGATTATCGTGCGTAAGTCAAAAGTTATCGGCTACGAGCTGCTGGCGGGTGAACGGCGTTTTTTGGCGTCACAGATTGCCGGGCGCAGCAAAATTCCAGCGATTATACGGGAGTATAATGATCAGCAAATGCAGGTCCTTGCCTTGCTGGAGAACTTACAGCGGGAAAACTTGAATCCCATTGAAGAAGCCAAGTCTTTGTCAAATTTAACTGAAAAATCAGGCTTGAAGCATGAAGAAATTGCACAAATCATCGGAAAATCACGAGCTTATGTGACGAACTGCATCCGGCTGTTGCAGCTTCCCAAAGAATTGACATTTTTAGTGGAAAATGGTGAATTATCTGTAGGCCATGCCAGAGCTTTGCTGGCTAAGGCAGATCCAATCCGGCAGCTGGAGTTGGCCCGTTTAGTGCGCAAAAAACATCTTTCAGTCCGTGAACTTGAACAACTGATTTACCATGAAGAAAAAACGCCTGGGAATCTAAAAAAGAATATTTATATTGAAGAAATTGAAGAAAACCTGAGGAAAATTTTGGGGAATTCTGTTAAAATAATATCCAGCAAAAAAAATAAAGGCAGTCTGAGTGTGAAGTTTGACAACTTGGAAGAATTGGAAAATCTGATAAAAAAACTGGAAAATTGATAAAAACTTTTTCCAGTCCTTGTAAATTTTGGCATTTATCCTCAAGTTATTAACATTTTCAACTGATATGTTAATAACTCAAAAAGCTATATATAATATGTGATTTTTCCTATAAAAATTGTGGATTGAGATAAATTTTCCACTTTTTTTTCTTTTTTTGTCCACATGTTAATTATACTGTTTATTATTTTGATTAATTGTAAAGTTATCTGTTGAAAATTTTACTGTAAAATGGTATTCTTGTTAAACAATCAAAAATCATGCGATGCATTCTGGCCAATTGATCGGAAAATCTCCGCTTCAATTTTCCCGTTTGTTGAACAAATCAAGATAGAAAGGAGGAAATATGCCACTTAAAGATATTGACAAACGTTTCTGGAAACGCGTCAAAGAGCTTGCCAAATCAAATATGAAGGACACAACTTATGACTATCTGATTGCACCCGCACAGCTCATTTCAGTCAATGGAAACGATGCAAAAGTCTTGGTTGACAGCAATTTTCATAAAGATTACTGGCGCAGGCAGCAAGATCTCGTTAACACAGCCAGTCTTGAAACCTACGGCGATATTATCAATTATCATCTCCTTTCCAAAGATGAGCTCAGTGAAAAAGATTACAAAGAGCTCAACAAACTCAATGCCGCATCCAGTAATGACGGAAATGTCGAGAATGACGAAGAAACAGCTCCTTTTCCTTTCAAATCGAACTTATTAAAAAAATACACATTTGACAATTTCATTGAAGGTGATCAAAACCGGATGACACTTGCTGCGGCGATGACCATTACGGACGACCCTGGAAATCTCTACAATCCGCTCTTCATATTCGGCGGTTCTGGTCTTGGAAAAACGCACTTATTACATGCCATTGGCAACGAATTTCATAAAAAACGCCCGCGCGCAAAAATTATCTATACAAGTTCTGAAGGTTTTGTAACCGATTACGTCAATGCCAGCCGAAAGAAACAAATGGACATTTTTGTTTCAAAATATCGAAATCTTGACTTGTTGTTGCTGGATGATGTGCAGTTCTTCTCCGACAAAGAAGGCACAAAGAACGAATTTTTCTCCACATTCAACGAATTGTACGAAAAGGATGCTCAAATTGTTCTGACCTCCGATCGTCCGCCCAATGAACTTGATAATTTGGAAGAGCGCTTGGTCAGCCGCTTCTCTTGGGGCTTGACCACCAACATCACCATGCCAGATTTTGAGACACGTATGGCCATTTTGATGAATAAGGCGGAAAAGTCAGGTTTTATTTTCCCTGACGAGACCATTTCATACATCGCCGGACAGATAAATTCCAATGTACGAGAGCTAGAAGGCGCACTGAATCAGGTCGAATTCGCCGCTAAAATGGAAAAAGTTGCTGTGGTTGACACAACATTCGCAGAAAAAGCGCTGGATACGATGCGCTCGTCAAATTACCGTCAACATAAGTCAAATCTGACAATTACAAAAATTAAAGACGAAGTCGCCCGCTATTATCACCTGACAGTCGCTGATTTGACAGGTCCAAAACGTTTGAAAGAAATTGCTTTTGCTAGACAAGTAGCCATGTATCTCATCCGCGAGCTGTTAGGAACTTCGCTGCCGGCTATTGGTAATGAGTTCGGTAAGCGCGATCACACCACTGTCATCTATGCTGTTCGAGTCATTACTGATAAGATGAAAACTGATAACGATACGCAACGGGACATTGATAATTTAAAGAGAAAACTGGACAGCTAAATGTAAGTGTAGGGCTGGAAACTTTGATATGTAGATAATTAAGTCGATGAAAATCTTCAAGAGAACGCGCCAAAAAATGAAGGTTTGATTCTGTCTTTTGTGTTAATGAACGCGTTAATTTCAACAGATTATTAAGTGAGTTTTTCGATCTTTCCACTTTGGAAAACACAAAAATTCCCACAAAAGATCAGTTGTCAAGAAAAGTTTTCAACATTTCTACAGCCCCTACAACTATTACTATTTATTATTATATAATATATAAAAAGCGACGCATTCGCGAAGAAAGGTAAACATGATAAAATTCACCATCAACAAAAACGCATTTCTAGCAGCGATGCGCATTGCAAAACAAGCAATCGGTTCAAAGATTGCGATTCCAGTCTTATCCAAGATGAAAATCATTGTTTCTGAAGAAGGCATTCATTTCACAGCTTCAAATGGTCAAATCTCTATTGAGAAGCTTCTTTCAGCTGATAGCAAAGAGGCTGGCATGCTGATTGAGTCTGAAGGCGGGATACTTTTGGAGGCTAACTTCTTTGACAGTGTCATTGCCCAGCTTCCGGACAATACCTTCGAGTTTGAAGAAATCGATGCCAATCAGGTGCTCATTCGCTCCGGCAAATCTGAAATCACGCTGAAAGGCCAGCAGATTGAGCTTTATCCGATGATCATGCCTATCACAACCAAGCCATACGCCAAAATTGCGGTGGGGGAACTGAAGGAACTCTTCAACGAGACAGCTTTTGCGGTAAGCCAGCAAGAGTCTCGTCCCATTCTGACAGGGGTTCATCTGCAGCTCATCGAGCACCAGAACTTGCAAGCTGTTGCGACGGACTCTCATCGTATGAGCCAGCGCCGAATTCGCCTTGAGTCCTTCGGGGAAGATTTTCAGGTGGTTGTGCCGAATAAGGCAGTTGCGGGATTTAAGACTGTTTTTTCTGATGACGATGACAACGTGTCAGTTTTTCTCAATCCGACCCAAATTCTCTTCAAAAATGCCACAATCAACTTCTACTCCCGCTTGGTGGAGGGCAATTATCCGGATACGGACCGTTTGATTCCAGAGGAAAATCTCTACACATTGAATCTGACGCTGGATGTTGCGGATACGCTGCATGCGATGAACCGCGCCAAGCTCCTGACAGCGGGTCTTCAGGGCGGAACTGTGAAGCTTTCTGTGAAAGAAGATCAGCTCATCCTAACCGTAAACACGCCGGAAATCGGGTCTTCCTTTGAGGAGTTGCCGATTCTTGAAAAAAATGGGCATGATCTGGAAATCAGCTTTAATCCTCAGTTCTTGATTGACGCGCTGCGGGTATTGAAAGAGCCTCAATTCAGAATCTTCTTCATCTCGCCAGTGCGGCCATTTACGCTGATACCGAAGGAAGAGGGGGCAAACTTTATTCAGCTGATCACGCCTGTTCGGACGAACTAAAAATGATATAATTAACTCAACGAAAGTTGAGTTTTTTTATGAGAATAATATATACTGAAATTACATCTGATCTTACTGAAATCCTGACAAAGGAGCTGGAAAGCTTGCGTGGTCAGGATAATCGGATTTTTTATATTGTGCCGAGTTCTTTGTCATTTGAAAAAGAACGGGAAATTCTAGAACAGAGAAAGTTGCTTGAGCACTTGTCTCAAAGTGACGAGACAGCGATTTTTGACGTCCTTGTGACGCGTTTTAAACAATTGCCCTACTATTTCCAAGATCAAGCCAACTTCGCTAAGAAGACCGAATTATCATCAATTGGAGAGGCTATGCTCTTTCGCAAGATTCTGCGCGGTTTTCCAGATGGTAGACTTCTTTATTTTGATAGAATGCGCGATTCTCAGAGTTTTGTGGAGAAATTGGTCCAGCTGCGCTCTGAAATGAAAACTGCGAATCTGCAGGCTGAAGATTTGATAACTGGTGCTTTAGGAGATTCAGATAAAAATCAGGATTTAGCTAACATTATGAGTCATTTTGAAGCTGAATTGGCTGAGAAGTTTGTGTCAGAGGACGGTTACGGTCTTTTTATTGATGAATTGATTGCTGGTAAATATGCAGAAAAAATATCGTCTTCAATATTTATTATTGCTGGCTTTACACGATTTTCTGCTCAGGAGCAGCTGCTTGTCAATGCGCTTGACAAAGAGGGTACAGTACTCGTCGGAACTTATGCAGATAAACACTCATTGAGTCAGCATGACAATGTTCTCGGTGTATACTCAGATTCTGTCAAGTTGATTGACAGTCTTGACAGTGATGAAATCTTTGAAAAAGAGACGCCTTCTGTCAATGAAGTTTACACTATGTTGACAAAAATCTGGGAAAAAGAGAATGATTTTCTCCTGACTTCTGAACTGCCAAAAATTCCAGAAGATACCGATAAGGTTGAGATTTGGGAGGCTGAGAATGTTAAAGCTGAAGTGGAAATGGTAGCCAAGCAGATTCGTTATCAGATTGTGGAGAATCATCAGCTTTACAAGAACTTTACAGTCTTAGTAGGAAATGCTGGAAAATATGAACTGCCAGTCGAACAGATTTTTAAACTTTATGATATTCCATATTTTTATTCACAACAAGAACTAATGCGGAATCACCCGTTAATCGTACTTCTTGAGTCTTTACAGGCAATCAAGAAAAATAGCTATCAAGCCATTGATATTGTAAATCTATTGAAAACACATCTTTACAATAGTGTAAAGTCAGATTTACAGTATCTTGACAGTTTTGAATATTATCTGAAGAAGTTTAAAATTCGTGGAAAAGCAAAATTTTCTCGAAATTTTGATGCGCTTAATTATCCTGAAAATCCGACAGGTTATGAACATTCATATTTTCGGAACTCAGAAAAAATTGACCAAATTCGTGAAAGTCTGATTTCTCCCATTTCTCCACTCGGTAAGTTTTTGAACAGTCAGAAGTCAAACGCTGAGAATATTTTATCTGGATTTTTGGAATTTTTACAGGCTGGAAATATTCCTGAAAACTTCCAGAAATTATATGACGCTTCGGATGATGAAAATATCAAAGATAAACATCAGCAAGTTTGGAAATTATTCCAGAAAACTTTGGCAGAATTTAAAGAGATATTTACTGGCGAGAAAATCACACTGGACGAGTTTTTTGACATCATTGTTTCAGGTGTCAAAACTGCTGCTTATCGTCAAGTGCCTGCGACGGTGGATTGTGTTAAGGTACGTGACTACGAACTGGTACAGCCGCGTGAAAATGATTTTGTCTTTGTGATTGGACTGACCAATTCAAATTTTCCGCATGTCAAGAAAAATACAACTTTGCTGACTGACGCGGATCGGATATTAATCAATGAAAATGGACAGGGGGAGAAGTTTATTGAAGCACTGGAGACGACAAATCTGTCAAAATCTAGTTTTACGATTCTGTCGCTTTTGAATGCTGCCAGGGAGAAGTTAGTACTCTCTAGTCCGCAGATTTTTGAGAATCTTCAAGAAAACGAGAGCACACCGCTGCTACTGCTGCTGAGATCTTATAGCGTTGCTGTAAAGAAGGTTTATAGTGCAAATATTCACGAGAACTTGGTTCATATCGGAACGCAAAAAGCTACAGTTCAGTCTATTTTGTCCATGAGCTTAGACGATGAAAACACGAGTAATTTCTGGGTAAAAATTAAAAAATATTTGATCGAAAAAGATAGTCGATTTGCTATGTTTACACTGATTGACAATCATGACATTGTGTCAGAAGGACTTTCGAAAGATGTGTCAACGCAAATTTACAGTAACATTACACCTTCTGCTTCTTCTTTTGAGGAATTTTATAATTGTGAATATAAGTATTTTTTGGACAAGACGCTCAATTTGAGAGAGCTGGAAGAGGTGACGCTTGAGTCAAGTACGATTGGTAATTATTTCCACAGAATTTTCCAACTTCTTCTTCAAGGCGGTTCAACTGCGATTTTGGATTCTGGAAAGTTTGATGAGGCTTTTGCGAATGCGAAAACCATTGTAGACCTTGAGTATCAAAAAGTGTTTGAGCGAGATTACTTGTCAAGGTTTACACAGGCGAACCTGGCGGAAATTTTGGATCAGTCTAAAGTTATGATTCAAAAATCGATTCAAGTCTTTGAGGTCCAGAAAAACCAGACAGAATTGAGTTTTTCTGAGATTCAAGGGCTTGGTATCAAAGGTAAAATTGACCGTGTGGATCATCTAGGAGATTTACTTGGTGCGATTGACTACAAATCAAGTCGTCATGATTTCAGCTTAACCAGTGTGTTCAACAAGACGAGTCTGCAGCTTTTGACTTATTTGGCAGCACTTTCAGAAAACGCGGATGTCTGGGGCGCATTATATCTTCATCTACAGAATCCAATACTAAGTTTGACTAATATGAAGAGTTTGGCTGATGTCAATGTGAAACTATTAGAACAAATGAAGTACAACGGTCTGATTAATGCTAGTGAAATTGCGGATACTGAGGCATTGAGCGACTTTGTCCAGCTGAATATTGAGCGCTGGAACAGTTCTGGAAATCAGTTTACAGATTCTGAAATCCACGGTCTGATTGATTTTGCGCTACAACAATATACTGATGGTATTGCTCGTTTACAGTCGCGTCAACTTGCTGTCAATCCGATTTACACAGATAAAGATGATAAATTTAATGTTACAGGCTGTCGTTATTGTCCTTTTAAGTCAATTTGCCGCTTTGAAGCAACGCGACATATTGGACGAAAAATTAATGTTTATGATGACGGAAGTCCGATTTTGTCAAATCAGAAAAATGAATGGAAAAAAGTTCTGGAAGCCATGACAGGGATTGTGGAGGTGGTAAATGACTGAAAAAGCAAAAATTAAGTTGACTGATTCTCAGAAATCAGCTATCAATTATTCTGAGCCTAAAAATGTACTCGTTTCAGCAAGTGCGGGTTCGGGTAAAACATTTGTGATGACAAATCGGATCATCAAGAAAATCCAAAAGGAAATTCCGCTTTCTTCACTTTTTATCTCTACCTTTACCGTAAAGGCAGCTGCGGAGTTGAAAAATCGTATTGAGGCAGCCATCAAAAAAGAGCTTCGTAATGACGACAATTCGGTTAAGGTAAAGCAGCTTTACAGTGAGGCTTTACAGGAATTACCACTAGCAAGTATTGGTACGACGGACGCTTTTGCAAGTCAGCTTGTCAAGGAGTTTTACAATGTTGTCAACTTAGATCCGAATTTTCGTGTGTTAACTGACTCTGCTGAACAGGATTTAATCAAAAATCAGATATTTGACGATTTAGTGGAAGCGCATCTCTCCGCTGAAAATCCAGAGCGCTTTGAGCAGCTGGCAAAGAACTTTTCCAATGATCGGAATATTAACGGCTTTAAAAATGTCGTTTACAAGGTTTACAGCTATTGTCAATCTACTGAAAACGTTGAAGGCTGGTTGAATTTGAATTTTTTGCTGGCATTTGAAAAATACAGTAAATTTAGCGATTTGCCTGCAGATTTTCTCAATGTGAATACAGCCAAGCAAGACTTTAAGAACTTGATTGAACTTTTCCAAAGTACGCTTGAAGACGATGAACATCGAAAGCCAGTCTTTACTGAGAAAACCGCAGAAAAAGTCAAACTTTGGGTTGGCGTATCGCAGCACCTGTATAGAACACTAGACGAACAGGATTTCGAGAGTTTCAATAATATTCTTGACGGAATCAAAGAGAATGCCAAACTAACGGGGTCGAATTTTAGAGGCAATGCTGTCAAGGAACTGGGCATTCCGGATCTGTTCTATCAAGCAATGGGCGGCGGTCCAGATAAGCTGAAAGGCTCAATTCCAGAGCTGCTTGACAAGGTAAAGTTTGCTACATTACTTGAGGATTATCATGAACCTGCCAAGACACTGCTTATCGACTTGCGCGACTTTGTCATAGAATTTTCAACACAATATATGGCGAAAAAACGGGAGCTGGCAGCCTTTGAATTTTCTGACATTCTTCATTTTGCCCTGGAAATCCTTCAATCCGAGGCGCATCCAGAAATTCGTCAGTCTTATCAAGATAAGTACTCTGAAATTATGATTGATGAGTATCAGGATACTAATCAGGCACAGGAAAAACTCTACCAACTCCTTTCAAACGGCCGCAACATGTTCATGGTCGGCGACATCAAACAGTCCATTTACGGCTTTCGTCAAGCAGATCCGAGCCTTTTCCAGCACAAATATGACAGCTTTCCACAGGAAGATGAAGCAGACAACGACAATCGACTCCTTCTCCTTCAAGAAAATTTCCGTTCCCGTAAAGAAGTACTTGACTTTACCAACGATGTGTTTGTAAAGCTAATGTCAACTAACTATGGTGCGACCGAAAAACTAGTATTTCCAACGCGTGAAGGCGATTTACAACAGAAATTCTCAGACGATTACAAATTGCCTGACTTCGTATCTCCAGAGGCAGAATTGCTGCTTTACAGCCCAGACGGACAGCCCAATACAGAGGATAAAGAGTCTGAAGACACTGAGATTTCCAACGGAGAAATTGACTTAGCAGCAGGAAAAATCGTGAATTTGATAAACAAGGGGATTGAGCCGAAAGACATTGCACTGCTTGTTCGCACCAAGTCAAACAATGAGAAAATCAGGCAAGTTTTTGAATCACACAGCATTCCAGTTGTACTCGATGATGTACCAGAAAACTACCTGAAATCAATTGAAATTCAGGTAATGCTGGATGTGCTCAGAGCTGTGAACAATCCGCTGTTTGACATTCCATTAGTAGCAACTTTACACTCTCCCCTCTTCAGCTTTACTGATGATGAATTGGCTCGAATCAGCCTCCAGCAAGGAGATAACTTCTGGGAAAAGGCACATTCCGATAGTTTACAGCTTGACAGTAAACTTTACAGCAAGCTTACAGCATTTGAAAAGACCTTCCTAGAGTGGCGAAGAATGGCTTCTACTTCTGCTGTTCATGAACTTCTGAGTCAGATTTATACAGACAGTTTGTACATAGAATATGTTGCTGCTCTGCCAAACGGAGAGCAGCGTCAAGCGAATTTACAGGCACTGCTTTCAAGGGCGCTATCCTATGAAAGTAACGGATACAAAGGACTTGTCAAGTTTATTGACATGATTGACAACTATTTACAGCTGGAAAATGATCTCGTGGATGTGAATAATCGTCTGCCTCAAAATGCGGTCAGAATTCAGACCATTCACAAATCAAAAGGACTAGAATTTGATTATGTTTTCATCATGAATTTCCAGACCAAGTTCAGTATGCTTGATTTCAGAAGTGACATTTTACTGGACAAAGAGATTGGTGCTGGAATAAAATATACAGCTGATATGGTGCAGGATAATAAGATCATTTCGGATTTTCCACATGCCATGGTAAAAATGGAGACAATTCCTTATCTGGTAAATAAAAAGAAGCAAACGCAGCAAATCATAGAAGAAGAAATGCGGATGCTTTACGTGGCCTTTACACGTGCAAAGAAAAAGCTTTACATGGTCGGTAAAGTCAATAAAGTTGACGAAGTGATCAAACCTGCGAAATTGGATCTTGACAAACTTCCTGCCAAAGGTTACCTGACCTGGATTTTGAGCTTGCTCGATTACTTGACAGAGCAGAAGAAGTCATTATTTTTTGACGGTGTCAACTCAACTGTAAAGGTTGACAAGATTCAACCGGAAATTCTGTCTCAGCTGCAGGAAAGCAAATCCAGCTGGAAAGAGACACTGGACACAGGAAAAGCTTTTGTAGAAGCCAAGAAAATCATGGAATTTGACAGTTATAATGTGGAAGCAACCAAGTTGTCAAGTACCTTGTCACCAAGTATGCTGGAACGACAAATTCGCCAGTACGATGAAGATGCAGTGCTAGAAAAGAATTTCGAGTTTACACTTGACAATCTTGACACTAAAGTTTACAGTGCTGCAGATAGAGGTACTGCGGTTCATAGCTTTATGCAGCATATTGACTTTACACATCCTGACCTGTTTAGTTTACAGCAGCAGCTGGATGAGATGGACTTGCCGGATGAGCTGAAAGAAGCGATTGACATTACTAAGTTCCTAACTTTGTTTGACACAGATTTTGGTAAAATGATGGTTGAGAATGCTGGTAAACTGAAACTCGAGCAGCCCTTCTCCATGTTAAAGACGATTGAAAAGCAAGGAAAGATCGTTGATCAGACGGTAGTTCGTGGGATTATTGATGGATACATTCGTCTCGGCGATAAAATCGTCTTGTTTGATTACAAAACTGACCATTTTACTGAACTCTCAAAAATTAATGAAATCAAATCACGTTATGTTGAGCAGCAGAATCTGTATGCAGAGGCATTGACAAAGGCATTCCCAGGTTTGCCTGTTGAGAAGCACTTGATATTGCTCGGCGGACCGGATAAAGTGATTGTGGAGGAACTATGACAAGTTACGATGTCGGAAATTTTGTTGAAATGAAAAAGCCGCATGCCTGCCGGATTAAATCAACTGGTAAGCATGCGAATCGCTGGGAAATTCTGCGTGTCGGCGCAGACATCAAGCTGCGCTGCAGCAATTGTCAACATGAAATTATGATGAGCCGCTGGGATTTTGAACGTAAATTGAAGAAAGTGCTGTAAAGTATACAGTGCTTTTTAGTTGAGCCAAACAGCTTTAACTAGAGCTGAATACATGGAGAGATATTGTCGGTCATGTAAAGCTTGTTGCACAAGTATATTAGATGTATTGATTAAAATATATTTATTTATCATCCGTGATACTCATTTGACCTTTAGATAATTAGACAAGTATCATCAGACTGTAATTAATTATAAGTGTTTTTGAAAGATTCTTATTATTGTTTTGTTATAATTATTCCGTAGATAAATTTTCATAGATAAGGTAGAAGAATGCTAGTAGAAAGCAGGTCATTATGAAATTCCGAGCGTTAATTGTAACTGTTGCTACTCTTTTTTTAGCTTTTATTTTTGCAGGTGGTATGAAAGAAGCTGGACAGTCAATCAAATATCCTGCAAATGCTATCATGAGTATCAACGCATACAATGGTAACAATCCCACAGAGATGCTCAATAAAATAGACCAGCTGGCAAAGCAGTCAAAAATTATCATATATAAAGACTTTGTTTCCGACTCAGGAGAAACTAAAGGTGCAGAATTGGGGGCGAAGCAGGCACATATTTGCAGAAGGTTTCAATTACTGGGAATTATTATTTAAGCCGTAAAGATAAAACATTTGAGCAACAAATCATGGCGAATGGCAGCTTACAAACAAGCTTTCAGAATATAAGTGTTTTAATGATGCCCGTCTTTTTGTTAACACAAGGTGTCCGGGCGCCAAGTATTTGGGCGTTTTTTCTTACTTATTTTATCTCCGTATTTGCGGTAGAGATGAGCTTTATCAAACGCGGAATGATTTATCGGAGTTTAGGGGAGCTTAAAGGCTATGTCTTTTCAAGCTTATTACGTTATGTTGTCCTGATTATCCCTTTAGTTGTCTTGATTGTAGCAATTTTTGCGCTCACTCAAGGTTCTGTCAGCAGTGTTTTTGTTAAAGGCTTTGCATTGACTTTTTCAGTTTCAGCTCTAATTTTGTTCATGTTGACAATTTTAGCATTCTTAATCTTTACACTCGTTGTCAAAACGAATGATATCTCTAGCATTTTAAAGAATCGTTACGTCAATCGTTTTGGATCCATTGTTTATCTGATGAGTATAATTTTAGCAATTTGTGTTTTTGCACAGTCTGTGAATTCAGGTATTACAACCTTCAATCTGCTTTCTAACTATAAGCAGACGCTTTCAAGCTGGCAGAAAGTGAAAGAATTTGTTCTGCCTTCTTTTGATAGCGGCATTGGTTCCCATGCGGATGAAAATCATGTGATTGATAGAGATTATATGCTCGCTCAGTCTCAGAGAGAATTGAGTTTCAATCAGTCCATCAACGAACGGGATATGATTTTTGCCTCCCCATCGGCTTTTGATCTCAATCAAGAAAATGCTTATGTGCAGCTGTTCAGTCAGGAAAAGTACCAATAAGTGTAAAAACTGACAGCAGCCTTTCCCCACAGATACTTTATATTTCGAAAGGTTTTGTACTTTTGAATCAAGAGTTGTATCCAAAGAATACTTATGGAGAGACAAGTGCCGATAAACTGGTGACGCTTTATATCCCCCGTTCTTTGGAGGGAAAAGTAGAAGATGTTAAAAATAATGTCATAGCAGAAAACTTTGCCTTTGTAGGAGTAGATCCAGAGCAGTTTCAAGTTAATATTATCCCAGATCATCAAGAAACATTTTTATTAAATTATGGAGAAATTCAAGCAGGACTTTATAGCAGTTATTTACCAAAGCAGCAGATGGCAAGAGATAAAATTTTAGTACAACTCAATTATCAAAAAGTTCCTTATCAGTCTGATAATCCTTTGCGATTAATGGGTCCAAATATCGATCCTTATGGAAAAGCGCTCATTCGCCGAAATGTTCTTCTTGAAAAGCTCAAAGCCCAAGATCTTCAAAATCAGTTGTTGAGAACAGTTAATGAGAGCGCAGATGCGTCCCTGTTAGCACACACCATTAATGGTCAGCTTCAAGGCGTGCTCATGGTCACGGTTGGGGTCATCGTCTCATCTGTCTTTATCCTTTGGGAGTACTTGAAAAACCAATATCAGCGCGCAGCAAAGACTTTGGTGGTAACTTATCTTTTTTCAGGCAATAGCCATCGTCAGGAGTTGCAGTTGCTTTATCCTTTGCTTGCGGGAGTTGGTCTTAGCGCATTGATAAGTGCTTTGATTTCAAAAAGCATTCTTGTTTTTGGATTTATCTTAGTCTTATATTTGCTTGAGATTCTTGTTGTGGTCATTATTAATCGGCGTCAGCTAGAAACAAAGCGCATACAAGTGATTAAAGATGCACTAGAGTGAGGAGAAAATTGAGATGATTACATTAAATAATTTGTCAAAACAATTTGGGCAAAAAATAGTATTTGAAGGTGTAAATTTTCAGTTTAAGTCTGGTAAATCCTATGCTTTGATCGGAAAATCTGGTTCTGGTAAGACGACTTTGCTCAATAGTATCGCACGTCTTGAAAGACAGACAAGCGGTGAGATTTTTCTTGATGGTAAAGATATTTGGCATATGAAAGAAAGTAATTTCTTTAAGAATCAGCTTGGTTATATTTTTCAAAATTTTGCTCTAATTGACGATGCCACGTTTCGAAAAACTTGTCTATTGTAGAGCTAGATCGTAATAAGCAGATTGATGCGCTTAAGAAAGTTGGTTTAGGAAAAGGAAATCTGAAGCAAAAAATCTACGAATTGTCTGGCGGACAAGCTCAACGTGTGGCCATTGCAAGAATTTTACTCAAAAATGCGTCAATTATTCTTGCAGATGAGCCGACAGGTGCGTTGGATGCCGGAACAGGAGCTGAAATCCGCGATGTTCTACTAAAACTTGTGAAACCAGATACAATTCTAATCTTTGCCACTCATGACCCAAATATTTACAGTTATGTGGATGAAGTGATTGACATCACACAGTTATCGAGAAGACAATAAATTATTTATCATCGATAATTAATAATTATTCAATCGCTAATAAGAAATTAGAAAGCATTTATGAAAAAAATCAAAATTTTCAACATTACCAGGGATAAGTTTATAAAATACTTATCTTTTACTTTTGTGTGTTATGCCATCCCATTTGCCGCCATCTATTTTTCAAATTACCCATATTTGGATGACACCACGCGTTGTGTAATGGGCTACACAGGCTTCGGCAACGATTATTCGCGTTGGGGAAGTGAGATTCTATCACGGATTTTGCAAGGAAGCAGTCATTTAGTTGATACTGGTTTGACGAACTACCTGATAACAGCATTAATACTGGCAATTTCGAGTATTATTCTGGTTTTTGTCATTTCAAAATTAAGCTATTTGACGCTTTTTGTGTCCCTCTTGATTGGCTTGAATCCTTGGTCGCTTGGACTGTTTTCGTTCAGGTTTGATTCGCCTTTTATGGCACTCAGCATCCTCATGAGCATTGTTCCTTTCTTATTCTGGAGAAGGGCGCCTTTTGTGATGGTTTCATTTTTTTCGCTTTTCTTGATGTATAACACCTATCAAGCAAGTTCAGGGATTTTTCTGGTCATCTTTTTGATCAAGTTTTATCGTGAACTTACACAATCCTCAAATTTGAATAAAGTAGCTACTGATCTTATAATTGGTGGGATTTCTTATCTTTTACCTACAATTGCCTACTTTATTCAATTAATCATTGTCCCAGTTGCGACAGCTCACAGCAGCAATTCAACAGTGTCAAGCAATATATTCGTTCAGCCCATGATTAACCTTTATCTATATTTAACCGCCGTCAAAGATAATACTGCGACATTATGGGGAATTTTATTTGCTGTCTTGTTAATCGTTTGGATCATTAATGAAATCACAGGATTCGGAAGAAATATCGCACTGAACATTCTTTACTTGTTTTTATTTCTCTGTCTTACTTCCATTTGTTCGTTTGGAATTTACCTTTTTCTTCAGCAAATTACCCCAGCGCTTCGCTATATATACGGTTTCCCCTTCTTTTTATCTTGTTTGGCCATCATGCTGGCTGGAAGTCAAGGTGAGAAGTTTAAGGCGCTCTACTTTGTTAATAAGGTGATCCCAGCTGTGCTGTCATTCTTCATCCTTCAATTTTGTTTTGTGTATGCAGGCGTTCTGACCAATCAAAGAGAAGCACTTCAGCTACAATCTGAAAAATTATCAGATTCTATAAGTAATACTGGTTTAAGCGGCTCAAGAATATTCTTTTCAGACAACCTTTTTTTTGACTCAGCGCAATTAAAAAATGCACAGCGGAATTATCCTGTATTGAAAACAGGTTATACCCAGCTCATTCTTTCAAATTCACAATCAAGTCAAGAATTAATTCGACTTCAAGTAATGCAGAACATGTATTTAAATCGCCATTTTGCTGGAACCATAAGCGATGCTAGAGAACAGATAGGAGAAGTTGATCAGACACAGCTGCAGAATATCAAAGACGGGAAAGCCATAAAAGTTCTGGAGAATGATCAGTGGACTATCTATTCGAGTGAAAAAGAAGTTTATGTAATCGCGAAAATGTCTGATAATTCAGCCGCTTAAACCAGTATTGTTATCGAACGCTTTAAAGCTGGAAATTTGTTATAATTATTTTAACAAACAAAGATTGGAACAACAAAATGTCTTTAACAGCTGGAATTGTCGGCTTGCCGAATGTCGGAAAATCAACTTTATTTAATGCCATCACACGAGCAGGCGCAGAAGCAGC
Organism: Streptococcaceae bacterium; assembly: GCA_031285775.1. Classification (GTDB taxonomy): domain Bacteria; phylum Bacillota; class Bacilli; order Lactobacillales; family Streptococcaceae; genus Lactovum. The sequence goes on from JAITVN010000076.1 coordinate 21,242, forward strand.
CAACTATCCTTTTGCGACCATTGATCCGAATGTTGGTGTCGTCGAAGTCCCTGATGCACGGCTGGACAAACTTGCTGAAATGTATCACCCGAAAAAAGTAGTACATACAACTTTTGAGTTTACAGATATTGCAGGCATTGTCAAGGGGGCATCAAAAGGCGAAGGCTTGGGAAATAAGTTCCTGGCCAATATTCGCGAAGTTGACGCGATTATTCATGTTGTACGCGCATTTGACGATGAAAATGTCATGCGTGAGCAGGGACACGAAGGTGCCTTTGTAGATCCGATTTCAGACATAGAAACCATCAATCTGGAGCTGATCCTGGCTGACCTCGAGTCCGTCAATAAACGATACGAGCGAGTCGCCAAGATCGCCAGAACCAAGACGGACAAAGCAGCAGTAGCAGAGTTCAATATCCTGCAGAAGATCAAGCCAGTACTTGAAGCTGGAAAATCCGTGCGTACGCTTGAATTTGACGAGGACGAGCAAAAGATTGTTAAAGGCCTGTTTTTGCTGTCAAGCAAGCCCGTTCTTTACGTGGCCAATGTTTCAGAAGATGAAGTCGGCGATCCCGATTCAATTGATTATGTCAAACAAATCCGTGACTTCGCAGACGCAGAAAACTCCGAAGTCGTCGTGATATCTGCTAAAATCGAGGAAGAAATTGCTGACCTCGACGATGCAGACAAGCAGGAATTTCTTGAATCGCTAGGTTTAAAAGAATCTGGCGTGGACGAATTAACACGAGCCGCTTATCATTTGTTGGGACTTGCGACATTCCTGACTGCTGGTGAGAAAGAAGTCCGTGCCTGGACCTTTAAACAAGGCATGAAAGCACCTCAGATGGCTGGTGTGATTCACTCTGACTTTGAACGCGGCTTTATTCGTGCTGCTACGATTTCCTTTGATGATTTGGTTAAATACGGCTCAGAGAAAGCCGTCCGCGAGGCTGGAAAGCTACGCGAAGAAGGTAAGGATTATGTCGGAAGAGACGGCGATGTGATGGAGTTTAGATTTAACGTATAATTTTTAAAAAGCCAAATATGGCTTTTCAGACTGTAGACAATCCACCGGAAAACTCGGTGGGTTTTTTAGATTTTTGTATTTTTTTGCTCTAACTTTGATTTCTGCGAAAAATAAAAAGGCTTCTAGCTCTCTCTTTTTCA
>JAITVN010000039.1 GCA_031285775.1 Streptococcaceae bacterium
TGTTTAGTTTCTCAGAAATCGAGAGATTTAAATCATATAAGGGATGAAAATCAAAAGGCGCTTTCAACAAAGGCAGAATCTTCTCAGCTAAATCAATCGCGCCCTCGCCGCCGTCTGAATGAACCTTTACTATGCTTGACGGCACGTCCAATTTCGCAATCAAATCGGACAGGAATTCCAGCTCAGCCTCAGTATCGGTTGGAAACTTGTTAATTGCAACCACAATCGGCAGACCGTATCGCTGCATATTGCCCACGTGACGCGCCAGATTGACAAATCCAGCTTCAAGAGCTGACAAATTTTCGACATTCAAGTCCTTCTTGTCCACACCGCCATTGAACTTAAGTGCACGAACGGTGGCGACAATCACGAGCGCATCCGGCACTTTACCCAGCTGGCGCGTTTTGATATCCAAGAATTTCTCAGCGCCCAAATCTGCACCAAAACCGCATTCTGTCACAGCAATGTCACCATATGTCAATGCCGACTGCGTTGCCAGCACAGAGTTACAGCCATGGGCAATATTTGCAAAAGGTCCACCATGCACAAAAGCGGCATTTCCCTCCAAAGTCTGAACCAGATTAGGCTTCAGTGCGTCCTTCAAAAGGAGCGCCACTGCATCCGTAATACCCAATTCTGCCACGGTAATAGGCTGATCTGCCTTACTGAAGGCAACGACAATACGCGCGAGACGCCGCTTCAAATCCGCCAGCGATTCGGCCAGACAAAAGACCGCCATGATTTCGGAGGCCACAGTAATGTCAAAGTGATCAACACGCGGGACAGACTTCTTCAGGCCATCTTGCGCAATCGTAATATCACGCAGCGCACGGTCGTTCATATCCATCACGCGATGCCAGATGACACGCTCCGGATCAATGTTCAGCTCATTTCCTTGAAAAATATGATTATCCAGTATTGCTGAAATCAGGTTATTGGCTGCTGTCATCGCATGAATGTCACCAGTAAAATGCAGGTTAATGTCTTCCATCGGCACCACCTGAGCATAACCGCCGCCAGCCGCCCCGCCTTTCATCCCGAAAACAGGTCCCATTGAAGGTTCGCGCAAGGCCAGCACCGCATTTTTATCAAGGCGATTGAGGGCATCTGCTAAGCCAATCGAGACAGTCGTTTTACCCTCGCCGGCTGGTGTCGGATTGATGGCGGTCACTAATACAAGTTTGCCAGCTTTGGCCGCATCAAATTTCACCAGTGGAATTTTTGCCTTATACTTTCCGTATTGTTCAATCAGGTTCTCTGACAAACCTATTTTTTCAGCAATTTCTCCGATTGGTTGAAGCTTTGCAGCCTCAGCAATTTCAATATCAGTTTTCATTATATAGCTCCTAAAGTATGGCAAACCATAAGTTTTACTCGGCAATCAATGTCTCAAGTCCGACTTTCATCATATCAGTAAAGGTCAATTCTCGCTCTGCAGATGTCGTGGCTTCTCCAGTTAATAGATGGTCTGAAATTGTCATGATGGCCAGTGTCTGAACATGATGCTTCATTCCCAAATAAAAGAGTGCAGCTGCTTCCATTTCAATGGCCATCACACCGATCTTACCAAGTTCCACGCCGTTCGGTCCGCCATAGAAAAGATCGCTTGACAGAACATTGCCCACATGCGCATTTAGCTTCAGGTCTTTCGCGATATGAAAAGCCTTGTCCAGCAAATCAAAGTCAGAAATCATCGGCAGATCAAAGGATGGAAAATCATTACGGATAATGGCTGAAGTCGTTGCTGCCGCCTGCGCAATGACCAAATCACGAATATGCACATCCGGATTAATGGAACCCGCTGTCCCCACGCGAATCAGCTTCTTTACCCCATATTCGGAAATCAGCTCATTGGCATAAATCGAAATTGACGGCATGCCCATGCCTGTCCCCATCACAGACACGCGCTCGCCTTTGTAAGTGCCGGTAAAGCCTAGCATGCCGCGAACATTGTTAAATTGAACAGGATTTTCAAAGAAATTTTCTGCGATGAATTTGGCACGCAGCGGATCACCTGGTAATAATATCTTATCTGCGATTTCGCCCTTTTGAGCTCCAATATGTGGTGTTGGCAATTGTAATTCCTCCAATTATCTAAATTAATTTAATTATAGCATATTCGCTGACGAATCTTTTCTTAGCAGAAACAGGACACAAACTGCTAAAATGAGCAAATGCGATTGAATCGTCCAAAGTATGATTGATTTTTTAATTTAATTGTGAAAAACCTGCTGTCACCTTAAAATCACCTTAAATTTAAGAGGTGTCTTCAACCTTTTTGTCAAAAAGATGTTAGAATATATCATATGAAAAATATTATTAAAAAACTACTATCCTCCATCAATACTCGAATTGGTCTGGTATGGTGGTTAGCTATTTTTTTGTGGATTAAAACATTAATTGCTTACTTTGCAGTATTTAACGGTCTTGGCGGTGCCGATTTTATAGACAGCCTGATGATTTTTATAAATCCTCTCGGATTTACCATAACTGTTTTTAGTCTCTCTCTTTTTATCAAGAGAACTGGGCTTTTGTATACTGTGTTAGGTCTTTGAGCCTTCATTGGCACCCTTCTTCTTTTTGCCAATATTAATTACTATCGCGAATTTACCGACTTTTTGACTATTAATAGTATTGTCGGTGGTGCAAAAATGTTCGGTACTGGTGGAATCGGCGCCAACTCTGTTCCTACCAATATTTGGGACATTATCTATTGGGCAGATCTTCTAGTGATTGTCATATTATTCATCGCCAAGCGTTTGCATTTCGATAAGCGTCCTGTCGGTACAAAACGTGCTTTCACAGCTTTTTCGTTTGCCCTTATGCTTTTTGCGCTCAACTTCTGGGCAGCTGACATTATCAAGCCTCAAATGATTATGCGCAAAGCTCAATCTGATAAGACCTATGTCGTGCGCTACTTGGGACTTGGTCCTTGGCTCTTAACTGACGGCTATTATACACATGTCGCAAACGAGCAGCGTGCCAATGCAAAGCTTCAAACCTTTCAGCAGGTTCAGAATTACATCAAGAAGAATCGTTATTTAGCACCTAATGTCAGCTTTGATCAATCTAAGAGCCTGACAAAGCGAAATGTCATTGTGATACATCTTGAGAGTTTTCAGCAGTTCATCATCAACCTGAAGATCACGGGAAGCGATGGTCAGCAGCGTGAAGTTACTCCTTTTTTGAACTCAATCTACAATTCAACTGAAACTTATAGCTTTGAAAATTTTTACAGTCAGATTGGGCAGGGTAAGACTTCTGATGCAGAAACGATGCTGGAGACTTCAACGTTCGGCCTGTCCTCCGGATCGTTTCTAAATACATATGGTCCAACTCAGACTTTCCAGGCAATGCCCGCGATTCTGAGCCAGACCCAAGGTTATTCATCGGCTGTTTTCCATGGAAACAGAGGCTCATTCTACAATCGAATCGGTACCTACAAATCTATGGGCTACCAGAATTTCTTTGATCAGTCTTTCTTTGATTCAAATAAAAATACCCGTGCAAATACTTACGGCATCAAAGACAAATTACTTTTCCGCGATTCTGTGCCGTATCTAGAGCAGCTTCAGCAGCCATTCTATGTCAAATACCTGACCGTTTCAAACCACCTCCCTTATACGATCGGTAAAGAGGATGAAGATCCGAATTTCCAGACAGTGAATACTGGCAACAAGTCAGTTGACAATTACTTCTTAACCGCTCACTATCTTGACCAATCCATTAAGCAGTTTTATGATTATTTGAAAGAATCCGGCTTGTACGACAAATCTGTGATTGTTCTGTATGGCGATCACTTTGGAGTTTCAAATGAAAACAGTCCAGATTTGGCAAAGGTATTTAACAATAATCCGACGGCAAGTCTTAATTTCACGGAAGATGATTATGATTCCTTTGATTGGACACAGCTTCAAAAGACTCCTTTTATGATTAATATCCCCGGAAATAAAGAGGGAAAGAAAATCTCTACTTTTACAGGCGAAATTGACGTCATGCCGACACTTGAGCATTTGCTGGGCATTGACACAAGCAACTACGTTCAATTTGGACAAGATATGTTTGCCTCTGGTCGTCAAAATTGGGTAGCCCTTCGCAATGGCGGCTTTATCTCTCCAGATATCACTTTGCCTTCTTTGAATTCAAAAACGATCTACGATACAAGAACTGGCCTGCCGATTGCAGAACTGACTGAAGAACAGAAAAAGACCGTTGAAGAAACAAAGGCTAAAGTGACAGAATTGCTGAAAATGTCTGATGAATTAAACAATCAAAATCTGCTGCAGTTTTACACTCCTCAAGGCTTTAAGCCAGTCGATTCTGCGGATTACAATTACTCGTTTGCAAGTACACTAAAACGTCTCGCAGAACAGCAAAAATCACTGGGTGCTGGCTCAACCTCATTGTGGTCGCAGCGAGGCGACAAGACTTCATTACCTTTGTATACAACTGATATTCCTGAAGTCAAGAACGGCGAAGATGTGCCGATATATACACCAAAACAGTAAGGAGAAAAAATGCAATCAGGATATTTCATACATTTCTCAACCTATTATCGAACTTCCTGGATTTGGGCAGTGATTCTATTGTCGCTGCAGCGCATCCTGCTGCTCGAATCTAACCAAAAGCATAATTTCCTAATCAACTCTCTTTTCTGGATTGTAGTCCTGTTCGTGCTCTACCTCCTATGGCCGAGGCGCTTCATGTTTTCAGGCAATAATTTCTACTTCACTAAGATCTTCAGCGCAAAGCTTGTTCAAGTGGACTTGAAGTATGTCACGGCTGTCCGTTTTACGAAGTTCAGATTTGAATTCAGTTATGCTGGGAAACGCTATCGTTTCTTGTCAGCTGGGAAGGGCCTAAAGCTGCTCAAAGAGAAGTTCATAACGACGGAGCTTAGGGAAACTCTGACAGTTCCGAAATAGTTCAACGAGAAAAAAGTCATCGTGTTAATACTAGAATACGATGACTTTTTTATTATCTGGAATCTCTTTTTTACGTTTCCAAACAAGATGTACAATAATTGTTTTATTTACTTTAGTAATCCTGAAGAATGTGATAAAATATTTCCATGGAAAATAAAATTGATAGAATACTCTCATCAATCAATACGCGTATCGGTTTCGTTTGGTGGTTGGCGCTATTTTTATGGTTTAAAACTCTGATTGCCTATTTTGCTGTTTTTAATGGTCTTGGCGTCGATGGAATTATCGACACTTTGATGATTTTCATTAACCCGCTTGGCTTTACCATTACAGTTTTTAGTTTAACTCTTTTCTTTAAAAGAACTGGACTTTTCTATACTGCTATAGGAATATTGGCTTTCATCGGGACCTTGATTCTTTTCGCCAATATTAATTACTACCGCGAATTCAATGACTTCTTAACGATTAACAGTATCGTTGGAGGGGCACAGATGTTCGGAAATGGAGGAATTGGCGCAAATTCTGTTCCTACCAACATTTGGGATATCATCTATTGGCTGGATCTTTTAATCATTGTCATCTTATTTATTGCAAGACGTCTTCATTTTGATAAGCGGCCTGTCGAAAAAAAACGGGCTTTTTCGGCCTTCTCATTTGCACTGATGCTTTTCGGGCTTACTTTCTGGGCAGCTGATCTCATCAAACCTCAGATGATCATGCGTAGAGCGCAATCCGATAAAACTTATGTTGTCCGCTATCTTGGGCTTGGCCCTTGGCTCTTAACGAATGGCTACTATTCACACGTTGCTAACGAACAGCGAGCGAATGCAAAGCTTCAAACCTTTCAGCAAGTTCAAGAATACATCAAGAAAGATCGCTATCTGGCGTCGAATGTAAGTTTTGATCAATCGCTTGGTTTAACAAAGCGAAACGTTATCGTCATACATCTGGAGAGTTTTCAGCAGTTTTTGATGGGCTTAAAAATTACTGGGAGCGATGGAAAAGAGTATGAAGTCACACCATTTTTAAATTCTATTTATCGTTCTAAAGAAACCTACAGCTTCAATAATTTCTTTAGTCAAATTGGCGGCGGTAAAACATCGGATGCTGAGACCTTACTTGAGACTTCAACTTTTGGGCTTCCATCCGACAACTTTCTTCAAACTTTCGGTCCTACACAAACACTTCAGGCAATGCCGGCGGTGCTTGCTCAGAGCCAAGGTTACTCTTCTGCAGTCTTCCATGGCAATAGAGGCTCATTTTATGAACGTATCAAGAGTTATAAATCAATGGGCTACCAAAATTTCTTTGACCAGTCCTTCTTTGATAAAAACAGTGCCACTCTAGCAAATACTTATGGGATAAAGGATAAAATCATCTTCAGAGATTCTGTTCCTTATCTGGAGCAGCTCCAGCAGCCATTTTATGTCAAGTATTTAACGGTTTCAAATCATCTGCCATACAAGATTGCAAAGGAAGATGAGGATCCGAATTTCAAGACTGTGGAGACTGGAAATAAAGCAGTTGACAACTATTTCCTAACCACTCATTATTTGGATCAAGCTGTTAAACAATTCTATGACTACTTGAAAGACAGTGGACTATACAACAAGTCAATCATTGTCCTGTATGGCGATCACTATGGTGTGAACAATGAAAACAGTCCCGACCTGTCTTCCGTTTTCGAAAATAATCCCACGGCCAGCCTTCATTTTACCAAAGACGAGTATGATACTTATGATTGGACGCAGCTTCAAAAAACCCCGTTCATGATTAATATCCCGGGCAATACGAATGGGCATGAAATCAGCACCTTTACGGGCGAAATTGATGTCATGCCTACAATCGAACACTTGCTTGGCATAAACACAAGCAATTATATTCAATTCGGTCAGGACATGTTTGCTTCAGGCCGCCAAGAATGGGTCGCACTGAGAAACGGCGGATTTATTTCTCCAAGCATTACCTTGCCATCTTTAAACTCAAAAGTCATCTACGATACAAATACTGGGCTTCCAATTACTGAACCAACTGCAGATCAGGAGAAATATGTTAAAGAAACAAAAGCAAAGGTTACAAAAATGCTGAAAATGTCGGATGAATTGAACAACCAGAATTTACTGCAATTTTACACACCTGAAGGTTTCAAGCCAATCAAACCAACTGATTATGACTACAACTTTGCCAACACACTGAAACGACTCGCCGCACAGCAGAAATCACTCGGCGCTGGTTCAACTTCACTTTGGTCGCAGCGCGGTGACAAAACATCATGGGACCTTTATACAACTGATATCCCTGAAGTTAAAAACGGTCAAGATGATCCAAAATACGTGCCCAAAAAATAAGGAGATAAATCATGCAATCTGGATATTTCATACATTTCTCAACCTATTATCGAACCTCGTGGATTTGGGCTGTGATTCTATTATCACTGCAGCGAATCCTGCTGCTCGAATCGAATCAAAAACATAATTTCATAATAAACAGCCTTTTCTGGATTGTCGTCCTGTTCGTGCTCTACCTTCTCTGGCCGAGGCGCTTCATGTTTTCAGGCAATAATTTCTACTTCACCAAGATCTTCAGTGCAAAGCTGGTTCAAGTGGATTTGAAATATGTCACAGCCGTCCATTTTACAAAGTTCAGATTTGAATTCAGTTATGCCGGGAAGCGTTATCGTTTCTTGTCTGCTGGGAAAGGCTTAAAGCTGCTCAAAGAAAAGTTCAAAGCCTCAGACCTTAAGGAGGCTCTGGCTGCGACAAAATAAACAGCAAAATAAACAGCAAAAACTACAAGCATCGAAAGCTTGTAGTTCAGACTGTAGACAATCCACCGGAAAACTCGGTGGGTTTTTTAGATTTTTGTATTTTTTTGCTCTAACTTTGATTTCTGCGAAAAATA
>JAITVN010000026.1 GCA_031285775.1 Streptococcaceae bacterium
AAAGCAGCCTCATGCTCAAAATCAATTGTAACAAATTAGGTCAATTCAGTCCAATTTTTAACAAAATTTTGCACTCATGTTGACCAAAATTTTGGGACATTTTCAATTTCGCTTGACAACTTTTATGTTCAAAGTATTTTTTCTCATATGTTCAAAGTATTTTTTCTCTGTTTTTGATATCCGCTCTGGCAATTTCCGAGTTTATCTGTAGTGGGTGCTCGCGAAGCCTTTGTTGTGCTATTTCTAGGTTCAACTTGTCTCCTTCGGAGCCTTCGTTTCACCAAGATATCGCTACAAGTCGTCTCCGCTCCGCGAACAACTGGCGCTAAAGCGTCAGTTGTTCCACTACAGATAAACTCGGAAATCGCCAGAGCTAAGTTCTAATTACATTGCGTCCTTGTTTTAACTAAAGGTGCTCAATAATCAGCCGCAATCCATATTCAAAGCTTTCCTCAACATCAACATCCACTTCAAAATCCAACACAACAAAGCCATGCAAATAAGAGCGAAGCACACGAATAATCTGGATTTTCTTTTCAAAGGTGAGTGAAAATGGGGCTAAAATTTTTTCAAATATTTGCAGGAATTTTTCTGACAATTCGGAAGTCTTTTCAGATTTACTTCTTCCAACCCATTGCACACTGTCATAGAGGCTAGGATGACGCAGCGCAAACCCTCGATACTTATAAGCCATTGCATACAAAGCCTCTTTCCCGCTCAAACCGAGTGCAGCATCTTTCATCACTTCCGTCAGCTCAATTAAAGCACGCTGCGTCAGCAATTCGCGAACCTCTCCCAGCGAAGCGACATGATTGTAAAGTGAAGGTGTCTTAATTCCAAGCTGGGCGGCGATATCTTTCATGGTCAAGTTCGACAAACCGCGTTCTCCCGCCACATCCAATGCTGCATCAACAATTTTTTCCTGCGTTATTTTCATATTCTTTCTTTAGCTTTCTGGACGGCTTTGGACAAATCCGGATGCTTCACGACCTTGCCGTGTCCAGTGGCAAGATAGGACACATCCAGAGCAGCAAGTTTCTGGGCGCTGCTCACGCTTCTGGCTCTGTCCCAAGTACCGAAATTAACGAACGGGAATGTCCAGCTCCCATTCCCAGCCACTGCCAAACCTCCGCGCGTTTGAAGCGCATCGCCAGCAATCAGAACCTGACTGTTCATGCAATCGTAAAATGCCAAGTGACCAGGAGTATGCCCAGGCGTAGCAATCACTTCCAGGCTCCCGATTTTCATGCCCTCAGCAAGAAAGCTATCAGGACGGTAATTCAATTTTACCAGGCTTCCCTTAATCGGCAATTTTTCCTCAGAGGAAACCGAAAGATCTCCCGCCAGCAGACGACAGTCGCGCTCAGATATCCAAATCTCAGCTTCAGGAAAAGTGGAATGAAATTCATCCAGCCCAGCTGTATGATCCGAATGCCAATGCGTGAGAAGAAGATTTGTAACTGGCTTCATCGCCTTCTCTAAAAGTTTTTGAATCTCCGACACGAAAGACTTTTTACCAATATCAATCACCGTCAGACAGTTCTCCTCCTCAAAAACATAAGCATTTATCGGGAAAACTACTGGCATCCAAGTTAATTGTGTCAGCTGATTGTAAGTTCTAATTCGCATGTGTTGTCCTCTTGTCATTAATTATATTAGCTATTTAACTAATACGATTAGTTTACTGGATTTTAAATGAAAAGTCAACTGCAAAAAGATATTTCAAAAAAGTCCTCTATTTTAGGACTTTTTTCATATCAATTTTACTTCATCTTCAGCATCGGATTACTCGGTGCCTTAGGATCCACCCAACGCATATTTTTCATGAAGAGCGAGAGTGCCATCATGACAAGCAGCACGCCGCCAGACAGAGTAAACATCCCAGTGACGCCGATTTTCTCAGCCAAGGGCGTTGAGAACATCAATCCGATCGGTCCGCCGACATTTTGAACCAGCCCCATGACTGACATCACGCGCCCCATTTTCTCAGGTACGATGGATTCCTGAACAATCGCAAAGAATGGCCCCTGTGAGCCCATGAAGAAAGTTCCTGCGATCAGATTGATGACTGCAAAGATCCAGAAAAAGACTCTTGTACCAGGGAAAAGCCCTGAAGCAAACATACAGATGCCCACAGCTGCAAAGCCCATGAAAATAATCCAGTAGCGGTCTTTGAACTTACCGATAATCACGATCAGCAGCCCGCCGAGGAGTGATCCAAGGCCCCAAAGCATTTCAACAATCCCCGCATCCATAATCGTGCCGTTAAAATGCTGCGTCGTCATCAAAGGATACAGCGCCAGTGCCGGCATGAGAACCGCAAACATAACCATGCTGAAAATCGCCCATTGCAAGATTCCTTTATGTGTTCTGAGCTCTGCCAGACCATCCTTGAATTCTGTCCAGAAAAGCTGAACCGACAGATTCGCCTTGTGCTTCGGCTTCGGAATTTTCGTCAGCAGTACCGTCGACACAGCAAAAGTAGCCCCGACAACATCTAACAGAATAATCTGATACATCGGCAGAATACCGTATAAAAACGCCGCCACACCTGGCGCAATCAACCCCATCAAACCATGGGTCATCGAGTTCATTCCGCCGATGCGGGTAAGCTGTGCCTCCGGCACAATATAAGGTACCGTAGACTGCATGGCAGGAGACTGAAAAGCCTGTGCCGTCGAGCGCACAAACATCGCCAACAGAATCCAGGTCAACGAAAAACCACCAGAAGTTGCGCCAAGCAGCGAAAGAATAACCGCCACCGTGGCTGCTAGTATATCCATTCCGATCAGAATCACCTTTTTATTCAGGCGATCAGCCAAAACGCCTGATAAAGGCAGAAAAAGCACATAAGGCAGGAATATGACCAGCTGCGCTAAAGTCAGTGCCGAAGCCGTCGCAATCTTATCCGCCAAATACCACAAAAAGGCGTACTGAACAATAAATGTGGTGAAGCCTGATATAAACTGTCCGCTGAACAAAATCCCGAAGTTTCTTGCCCAGTTTGAGGGTAGAATAAAGCCGTCCGTTGTTTCAAGCGGATTCTTTTCAACTGGCGGAGGGATGTTTTCAGCTTCTTGTGCTGGAATCTTTAGTTCATCTGTCATTTGATTGCCTTTCGTATGGGAATGATATTATTAGTTTATTTTATCATAAAGTGACTTGTTATAAAAGACGAGCGACGTAAGCGACATTAGTCCACTTCCACTTTCTGATAAATTATTTTACCATCTGTGAGTAAAAAATGCAGCCATATGGTTGCATTCTCATTAATAGTATACACTGCTAGTCAAACAAATCGGTAAAAACTGAATAATCTGCAGCTATCTCGTCATTTGGAATAATTTTGAAGCGTGTTCCGTCATAATTCTTTTCCCAGGAAGAATCCAAGCGATGCGTCAAATGCATCAGCCCGCTTGCCGTATATACAGACAGCTTACTCCAAACCTGATTAAGCACTTCAAGTATCGCGTCATTCTTCTCAATTTTCCTTTGGCCTGTGAGAATCTTTTTGCGTTCAGGTTCGCTAAGCTTAATCTCTCGCTGCTTTTCAAAAGTATAACCCGATCGAATAGATTCATACACTGGACCATACTGAAAAGCCTCTGTGTCTTCCTCAAAAAGAAGTTGATGATTCCGGCCTAAAAAGTACACTTGGGCAAAATACACAAGTTTGTGCAGCTTCATCTGTGTCATCGGATCACTATTTTCAGGATCTGAAAATTCATCTTTCAGGCTTTCAGCGACAAACCAATCCGCAATCGGTTTTGCTGTCAAAAAATCTGCACGAACGCGTTCTCCCTGATGTATTTTAGACAAAGAATTAAAGTCTTTTTTTGAGAACTTGCTTTTATCAGAGTTCTGGAAATATTTGCGGACAACAGCTTCATCTTCTAAAGAGTGCAATATTTTGTTATTCGCAGACGAAGGCGCACTTCCTCGCTCATAGCGCTCCACCGTGGCAGGGCTCCAACCTACAAGATTTGCCAAACCGCGCTGTGACAAGCCTAAAGTTTTTCGAAGTGCCCGAATTTCATCGGGCGTCATTTTGCCGCTTGCTTTACGATAAGCCTCAATAAACTTTCTGTCCTGGGCATCATCCAAATCGTTGTCCGAGACAGCTTCTCCCTGTAAATTAATGCGTACAGAAGCAACTAATGTGATTGGAATTTCTTCCATCCCCATATATCTTGTCTCCTGGCGTGTAATCACTTTGGTTTCACTGGCAGGTACTGGATTGGCCTGACTGTCAAAATAAAAATCAGTCATGATAAATTCTCCTTTCCAAACTCATCTTCATGAAATGATATGATAATCGCTTGATCCTTTGGTTGAAGTCTCACTTGAAGTTTGATATACACAACAACACTTTCAAGGGACTTCTTAAACTCCCAAATTTTTTCGCCGCGCTTTTTTCGCTCAGCGTTAAAATCTGCTTTCGGGCCCATAAAGTAATTACTTACTCGCAGCGCCTTACAAATCTCAATCGCATCACTGGTTGAGATAGCAAGCCTATCCAGCAGGCGCTTATCTTTTCCAACTTTGCGATGACTAAGCAGAATGATGTTCGGGCACTCTCGAAAAGACTGCAAAAATTGATAGATCTCACTTTTATTCGCATTTCCAGTCCCCACACATTTTCTCCCATCTCTTGATCATTCATTTTATCATGAAGAATCGAGTAGAGGGGAGTAAGAACCATTTTCATACTCCGCCCCTCTCACACCACCGTACGTACCGTTCGGTATACGGCGGTTCAATTTATATTACAGTATGAACTTTCAAATAAT
>JAITVN010000080.1 GCA_031285775.1 Streptococcaceae bacterium
AGTGCGACTTTCAACTCTATTCTGATTGATAATTTCTTCTTCGCGTTCAGTGCGCTTATTTTCCGCGTTGACTGCGCTTATTCTCCGCACTGGTGCGCTTATTTCATCGCAATATTCAAATGGCTTGACTTGCCATCAAGTATTTTATTTCGGAGTCAATTTTTGAAGTTTTTTCTGGTTCTATAGCTCTTAAAATGATAAGATTGAGATATTCAATTTTTTGGGAGGTAAGTTCAGTCTATGATCGCTAGCTTAAAAAAACGTTTTTTCTCAATTTTTATTGACTGGCTTGTCATCTTTGCTTTTGTTTTGTGCCTACTTGGGTTCACATTGTTGTTCTATTTGCTGATTTTACAAAAGATTCCTGTATTTAATGAGTGGCAAGAGAATCTTGTTTCCTTCCTTACACTTATTTTTCCTGTATTCTTGTATTTCGTGATTTCTGAGAGCAGCGAAGCTCATGCTTCAATCGGAAAAAGGAAAGCCGGATTAGTGGTTGCTTCAACAACTGGGGAGTTGCATATGTGGCAGATAATTGTTAGAAATATCTTGAAACTTCTCCCTTGGCAAGTGGCACATCTGGCTATCTTTAACATTATTGCAAATCATTCTGAACCAACACCCTTCTTCTACATAAGCATTATATTTGTCTACGTTTTTCCAATTGTTAATATTGCGGTCATGGTTATTCGTAAAGATCGGAGATCACTCCATGATTTGATTGCAAAAACGATTGTTTTAAAAAAGTGTGTTTGACATTGAAAAAAAAGTGCTCAAACCAATAGAAAAACTGTCAATTTTTGGCAGTTTTTTGATAAATTTAATCGTCCTGGTCTACTAACAGACGAATTTTTTTCTTGCCTTCCTCCACAGGAATTGAATAAACAATCGTGCGGACAGCCTGAATGATGCGGCCTTGACGGCCAATGACGTGACCGAGGTCTGATTGATCAACCTGAAGATGATACTCCTCGAATTCATCCCCATCTTGAATGGAAAGCGAGACAGCAGAAGGATTTGACACGAGTGGTTTCACCATAGTCAAAATCAATTCTTTGATGTCAGTCATTTGATTTACCTCTTTTTATTTTTTTCCATACTTTATCTCGTGGAACTTTTTGATGATTCCAGCTTGAGACAAAATATTTTTGACAGTGTCAGACGGCTGAGCTCCGTTTCCAAGCCACTCCATGATACGATCTTCTTTGAGTGTGACTTGGTTCTCGGCAGCCAATGGGTTGTAAGTACCGACCGTTTCAATAAAACGGCCATCGCGTGGTGCGCGGCTATCAGCAACATTAATACGATAGAAAGGCTTTTTCTTTGAGCCCATACGTGTCATACGAATTTTAACAGACATTTATATCCTCTTTTTAATTTATTTAATATTTGATCTTAGTCAGTATAACATAGATGCAAATGTCTGTCAAGTAAAAAACTTGACTGCTGATTCAAAAAGGGATTTATCTGATTTATCGTAAAAATATTAATAAATCTGCTGATTCTTTCATTTTACCACATTAGCTCTGAAATTGATTGTATTTCATCTCGAAAGCTGAAAGAACATCACTTGGTGCCGAATTAAAAGGGTATTTCTCGTCTAAATTCCCATGAACGATGATTCTGGCAGTCGCGTGAATATCTGTACAGGTCACGAGTGTCATCTCTGATTGTCCTTCATGATCCTCTATGACCGCAACATCTTCTGGTTCAACGGTGTAGACTTTGTCAATCGTATATTCATAAACTTCAGACTTATCCGTCAAATACATTTTCATCCCCGCTTTTGCGCGATCAAGGGGGGAAAACAAAAGATCAGAGCCACCAGTCATCCCAAAGACATGGTGTGCCGCCAAAGCATAATTTCCTTGACCCATGACTTGATTCTCCTTCATTGTTCCAGCGCCATAATTCAGCTGTACGGAATCAACGCCCAAAAAAATGGGGAGATTGATTTTAACATCAGGGATGGCCAAACCGCCGATAACTGGGAAGTTCTGCGTCGCTTGAGAAGTCACCACAGAAGTAACATCAACTGGTTTTACCTGCTCAAAGTCATAATTTGCCTTGGCGGTCGTATTTTTCTTCAACTTTTTGGCAGTATAGTGCGAGACTTGATAGCTATTAATCTTGTTTGCAATCATCATATTGCGGATGGGTTTGTTGAAAATTAAAGCTAAGCCAACGACAACAAGTAAAAGAATCAGAATATTCAAGAACCAATGCTTCTTTTTTTTCATCGTTCTCTTTTTTTTCATAATTTTCCTCTAAATTGTTTTATTTTAGTTGTTCTAATAAAACATGTCTTTTTAATTTATCTCTTTGGACTTAACTGGAGCTTAATCTAGCCCTTATCCGTGAGTGTGTGAATATCGGCAATTTTATACTTAGAGTCCGAATTAACCGTGAACTTGTTTTTCAATCCAGGTGTCAGATAAACTTTGTCATTTTTATCAATGAAAATGGCTTGTAAGTTGTTTTTCAGCACATAATCATAACCTTTTTTGGTACCTAGAGCAAAGACTGCTGTGGTCACGCCGTCTCCATATGAAAAGTTTGTTTTGCCCACAATCGTCACAGATTGAATGTCGTTTTCAAAAGGATAGCCTGTTTTGGGATTTAAGATATGCGCGTATTTAACGCCGTCAACTTCCAAGTATCGCTCATAGATTCCAGAAGTTGAGACAAATTGATCTTGAGCTGATAAGATTCCCAGATTTTCCCCGTTCGGATCATTCGGATCCTTAATTCCTACGTTCCAAGCATCTCCAGCACCACGAGGCGAATGCCCTAGAACATACAGACTGGACGAACCTAGATCAATGATGGCGTTTTTCACCCCGCCAGCTGTCAGCTTTTCCTTCATCAGGCGCGCAACATAGCCTTTGGTCATTGAACCAAGATCCAGTTGAGCTCCTTTTTGAGTCAGGAAAACTGTCTTTTTGGCATCGTCAAGCTTGAGGAATTTGTAGTTTATCAGTGGAAGAACCTGGTCAATTTCGGTCTGAGTGGGCTTTTTCGCATCGTCAAATCCAATATGCCAAAGCTCCGTCAGCGGACCAATCGTCACATCAAAGCCTGTTTTCCTGCTGGACAATTCGTCCGCTGCCTTTATGAGCTGATAGACGCCGTTATTTACCTTGACAGGCTTGATACCTGCATTTGCATTGATCTCATCAACCAAGGAACCTTTTTGATTAACAGTGACCCAGCCGTCATAATTCTCAGCAATTTTGAGTGCCGCTTTGACGACTGATTGAGTCTTCGGTGTATAATCCGTGATTTTGACAATCGTTCCCATGGTGTCAACTTGCTGGACATAAGGTTCATCAAGAAGTTTGGCTTCTTTTTTACTGCAGGCAGAGAAGGAGAAAATCAACAGGACGAGAAAGCAAAGCAGACTAAATCTTTTCGTCATCTTTGGCATTTTCTGCATCCTCAATTTTTTCAGCAGCTTCAAGCACCTGCTCCATTTTTTTCCCTTCTGCTTCAATGGCCTCTGCTTTAGTTTCTGCTGCTTCAGCGTTCTGGAGCTTCTGCTCATCTTTGCTGACAGCTGCTGCGCCTTCTTCCTCAGATTCAGATTCAGGCTCAACCAAGGCAAAAGCGACAATCTGCGCACCTTCATCCAGCTTCATGACTTTGACGCCTTGAGTCGCACGCCCCGTCTGGGAAACATTGGCCACATTGGTACGAATAATCACGCCTGTGTCTGTGATGATCATCATGTCTTCGTCGCCGCAAATTGCGGTCAGACCTGCTAATTTACCTGTCTTAGCAGTCACGTTCATGACCTTGATGCCTTTGCCGCCGCGCCCTTTGGTCGGATATTCAGCGGCACTGGTGCGTTTTCCTAGGCCTTTTTCTGAAATTACGAGAATTTCTTGGGAATCGTTCACAGTTGAAGTGCCTACCACAAAATCGCCGTCACGGAGATTAATTCCGCGCACACCAGAAGCGGCACGGCCCATATCGCGGACAAGACTGCACTTGAAGCGGACTGAGTAGCCATTGTGCGTGCCGATGATCACTTCATCCTCGTCTGAAACACGCAGCACATTGATCAGCTCATCTCCGTCACGCAAATTCAACGCTTTCAGACCATTTGTCCGAATATTGACAAACTGTCCTGTTGAGGTACGTTTGACCACGCCGTTTTTGGTCGTGAAGAAGAGATATTCCGCATGTTCGCCGTCCACATTGATAATGGTGGCAATTTTTTCATTGTCATCCAGCTTGAGCAAGTTGACAATCGGTAAGCCTTTGGCGCTGCGACCGTATTCTGGAATTTCAAAGCCTTTCATTCGGTAAACACGGCCTTGAGTGGTAAAGAAGAGAAGGTGATCGTGAGTGCTGGTTGAAACCAGATGCTGGACAAAATCATCGCCTGACATGCCCATGCCTTGAACACCGCGTCCGCCGCGCTTTTGAGCACGGAATTCATCATTAGAGAGCCGTTTGACGTAACCTTTATTAGACAAGGTGATCAGCACCGCTTCTTCTTCAATCAAATCTTCATCTTCAAGCGAAAGCACTTCACCGACTTGGAGTTCGGTACGGCGCGGATCAGCAAATTTACGCTTGATTTCTTCCATTTCTTCACGAATAATACTTCTGACGCGCTCCGGTTTGGCCAGAATATCCTCCAAATCCGCAATCAGCTTCAGCAAATCATTGTATTCAGATTCAATCTTGTCGCGTTCCAAACCTGTCAGTCGACGTAGACGCATGTCAAGAATAGCCTGAGACTGCTTTTCAGACAGCGCGAATTCGTTCATCATCGCCGCCTGAGCAATCGCATCCGTCTTTGATTCACGAATCAGCGAAATGATTCGGTCAATATTATCCAGCGCAATACGCAAACCTTCTAAAATATGTGCACGCGCTTCTGCACGATTTTTATCAAAAATGGTACGTCGGGTTACAACTTCAATCTGATGCGCAATATAATCCTCAAGAATCTGCTTGAGCGGAAGGATTTTAGGGGTTCCGTTTTCAATTGCCAGCATGTTAAAACTAAAGCCGGTCTGAAGCTGTGTCTGCTTAAAGAGATTGTTTAAAACAACACTGGCAGAAGCATCACGGCGGACTTCGACAATCAGACGCACGCCTTCACGTGAAGATTCGTCACGACAGGCCGTGATCCCGTCAATTCGCTTTTCTTGGGCCAACTTGACAATGTGTTCATGTACCTTTGCCTTATTGACCATATAAGGAAATTCCGTCACGACAATCCGTTCTCTACCTGACGAAGTGGTTTCGATTTCGGTCTTGGCACGTACGGTGATTGTTCCTTTGCCTGTCTCATAGGCGCGATAAATTCCTGACTTGCCCATGACAATGGCACCTGTCGGAAAATCAGGGCCTGGCAGGACAGTCATCAAATCACGCGTTGTGGCTTCGGGATTTTCCATCATCATCTCGACTGCATCAATGGTCTCGCCTAGATTATGCGGCGGAATATTCGTTGCCATCCCGACTGCGATACCAGTTGCCCCATTGACTAGCAGATTAGGAAAACGCGCAGGTAAAACGACGGGTTCAACTTCCGAACCATCATAATTTTCCACAAAATCAACTGTATTTTTATTGATGTCGCGCAGCATCTCCAAAGCGATCTTAGACATGCGTGCCTCGGTATAACGTGCTGCCGCCGCGCCGTCACCATCCATTGAGCCGAAGTTTCCGTGGCCGTCCACCAGCATATGGCGGTAACTCCACCACTGCGCCATACGAACCATTGCCTCATAAATAGAACTGTCACCGTGCGGGTGGTATTTACCCATGACATCACCCGTAATACGGGCAGACTTTTTGTGCGGCTTGTCTGGTGTGTTGCCGAGTTCGTTCATTCCGTACAAAATACGACGATGTACAGGTTTCAGACCATCTCGAACATCCGGCAAGGCACGCGCCACAATAACCGACATGGCATAGTCGATGAAGCTCGAACGCATTTCCTTGGCCAAATTAACTTCTATTATATTTTTATCTTCCATTATCCACTTTCTAACTGAGCAAAGAGTTACAGTTAGTTTAATTATATCAGAAAATGCCGCTACTTACCAACAAGTTCTCTGGGAGAACAGCGAATTTATCAAGTTCTCTGGGAGAACAGCGAATTTCATTTAGAGGACAGGATGGACATTCTTCCCCTTCACTTCATCAGCGGCCGACTTTTCATTGCTTTCACAAACGCATCTTATAAGAAATGAATCTTGATAAAAAATCCATCGCGGTAAATGAACTCAAAAAGACATGAACTTATAAGCTTACTGTAGGTCTAAGCAACTACTGTAAATCTAAATTCATGTCCAGGTCAAACTCTATCGTACTTCTTTTCGGCATTCAAGACAAAAGCATCACCTTTGGGGAGAAATCCATCAATCGCTTTCCAGTTTCAGGTGTATCCTATACGCATTCATAATCTATTATTTCGCGAATCTTTTTTCTTTACATTTCCAATAATTCATGTGTTTGATCCATAATAGGGAAACTCAACACAGTTGGTTTTAACTCTAAGTACTCAGCCGTGACTTTACCAGAAACTAATAATTCGGCCTTCGGCTCAGCATCGGAGCTTTTTATAATGCCAACCTCTATTATCTGATGACTTTTTCCAGAAGAATCCGTCAGAATCATCCCCTTCATAAATGGATAAGTAAAACTATCCAGTAAAACAACTGAAGTTTTATTCAAAGAATAAACATCCAAGACATTAATTTTCATTTCTTCTCTCCACCTTTCTTTGGTAATCTTCAATTTCTTTCAAATTTTGATCTCTTTGAATTTCTGGAAAATCATATTTTTTTAAAATCGAAGTTTTTGCTTCAATTTCAAGTAAGTCATATCCATAAAAAGGATCGGGTATTTTCCCCTGACGTCTTTGATAACCATGTTCAACTTCCTCGGCAAGAGTAGCCCTATCCGCTTTGGAATGAAGCATGATAAGTTCTCCAAAATTGGAACCAACTGCGTCATTTTTGTTTAGGTGTTCATCCACCTCTTTAGATCTGAGAATAGTACCTCCAGAAACTATAAAAGGTTTAGCGATTTGGTCAAAGTCCGCACTTGTGAACGGAATGCCTAAACCCCCTTCATACCTGTACAACTCTCTGGTATTTTCATTATATCCTTTTCTTTCTTCTTTGTAAATAGGGGCATTTACAGTCTCTGAGTCGGTCACTTTTTCTTCCCCTAATTACTAATACGTAAAAAAGTTGGACTTGTATCAATAAATTGAGGGACGTCTCTATGATTCTATAAAAAAAATGAAGCTGTTTCATCAAGACAACTTCCGAATAATCTTTTTCGTTTTTTCGACATCCAGCGGCGCATTCTCCTTGTTGAAAAACTTGATGTCTACTACTTCTACCGGCACCTCGTGATTATCATAACCCGCTGGCACAAGCACGGTATCGCCAATCTTTATGCAGTCATCATCTGTGAGATAATAATAGCTCTGGTAACCTTTGAATTATCTATTTCTTGAAAAAACTATAAGGCTTCCTCCGCCTGAAAAACCATCTGTTTCAAATAATAGACATCTCGCTTATGCGACATAAAGCGCCTCCCTGTCTCTCTCCACTCTTTCCAAGATTTCCGAGGTTCCCGGAAGGTGTTCATTTAAAGCAAAAGCATTTAGAGAAACTAAATCAACGGACTTTCCTAGACTGTCTTCCAGCTCCTCAAGCATCTGATACTTTGTTGTTAATGACATCTGATTGTCTTTTTTCACATAAAGTAAATCAATGTCGCTCGCTTCTCTTGCTTCTCCACGTGCATAAGAACCGAATAAATAAACGGCTTTAAGATTGTATTTTTCGGCTATGGGAGCCACTTTTTCCCGAATTTCCTGAATGCTTAAAATGGACATTTTCCTTCCTCCTTTCAGGCTTCTAGTTGACTTCATTTTAACATACTTTGCGGTTTATTTCTTTCTTACATCACGTCTGTTCGAGACCATTCTATTAAAGCCTTAATTATAAGTGGTAATCTCCTTGACGAGTGTAGTAATATTTCTATCCTAGGTAATAATAACTGTGGCAGGGCTGGTAACTTTGATTGGCCGATATCAGCTTTGTCAAGCCGAATACTTGTCACAATCTTGATGAATCCTCTGAATAAGACTCTATCGAAAAATGCACTGCCCGCAAAACGTCACTCAAACTTTCTCGCGAAAGATTCCCCCACACTTTCCGACAGCGAATAGACATATCCAAAGTTCGGACCTGATTTGCCAAAATCGATCCTTGAGTCCCAAAATCATTTGCCGGGAACGACAAAATCCACGGATTCTTTATCCACCGCTCATCTTCATAGTATTTCACTGCGGTTGAGACAGGAACAACAATTCTCAGAGATTCGTTAATTTTATTGTAGATATCATCACTGATCACGACAACGGTTCGCAGCATCCCCTGCTCATGACCAAGTACGGGATTCAAATCGACCAAACAGCAATCTCCAAATTTCACGCTAGTCAATTATTTCTCCTCCCTGCTCAGGAGAAGTTAAAAAATCTGAATCTTTAGCTTCTGTAGACTCGCCTCTATAAGTTTCATAATAAGCTTCAGCTTCGTGAACGAACATTTCCCTTTCAGAAAGTCGTCTTTTAGGCTTTAATACAATCGTTCCGTCACGAAAAACATCTTGTGTGAAACCGTCCATATCCTCAGGTAAATACTTATTTCTGGCCTGAGATACAATCACAATCTGACCTTTGCTAGATAAAGAAACATGAGTGTGCAGCACTGGCTTTTCTCTATATGTGACTAACTCCATGGCAAACCTCCCTTACTAGAAGTATATCATAATGTCTTACGTCTTACAAGTAAGACGAACTTGAAAAATGATAATCAATGAATATTGTTTTGGAATAAGTGCAGTATTCATTGCGGTGTTGCCTATGAAATTATGACTTACATTGAGCTCATACGAGTGACCATGACGCTTTTTGACAGCTACTTCAATAATTAAACTCAGATTGGCTCTCTTGTGTGGCAATCAATATTCATTGCTTAATGAAGATGACATGGTCAGGGCACCATATGGCTCTCCAGTATTTCCACTGCCTTGTATTTGATTTTGGTCAAACCCGCTCAACTCCAACCGTATATTTCTTTTTCGCGCGCTCCGCGCACTCAACTGACTCACGAGCTGTAACAAAAACGCAGGCTGCCCATTCCGAAGCTGCTCGCGCTTTCTTATCTCCATTCTTTTATCTTATTTTCACATGTCAAGGATTTCGTCAACCCTTGAAATATCGCCAAGTCAGGTCATCAAAAATGATCTTTACAAGAAAAAATATAAATTGTAGTCTCATCAATAGAATAAATAATTCTATTCTTCTCATCAATTCGACGGGACCACTTCCCGGACAAATCTTCTCTTAGCGGTTCAGGTTTACCGATTCCTGAAAAAGGGTCTCTGTCAATTGATTTAATCAACTCATTCAGCTTTCTGAGTGTCTTCTTATCTTGAGTTTGCCAATAAAGATAATCATTCCATGCGCTACTCGAGAATGCTTTAATCAAGTTCGATAAGCTCCTTAACTAGCCCTTTTCCTTGTGAAAACTCTTCTTCACCCTGGTGAATTTTATTCATCAAATAAGTATTACTTTGAACTCTCATCGTCTCCATCCAACTATCATAATCATCTTTTGACATGACCACAACATTATCATCAGGATTCTTATTCGTCACAATAAGTGGCTCGCTATCCATATTAACCTGACGTAAATATTCTTTCAGATGTTGACGGAAATTGCTATAAGCTACTGCTTCCATCTTTCTCGCTCCTTTTGTACAGAATACTGTACAATAATTATAACAAATGGGAATGCATTTGTCAAAAAATCTGTCAAAGCGGTATGTGTCCTTTTATCTTAGTTTTTCTTTTAGGACCTTGAATTCTAAACAAATCATCTTTTTTATCGTCCCTCATGTACTAATACGCAAAAAAGTTGGGTATGTATCAGCACAAAAAAGATTAATGTGTCCATTTTCATATCCAACTTGGTTTAAGGATAATCGTCTACATTCTTGGTGCAGTTCGCGACATCGTGAACACCATCGAGATGATAATGGAAATCAAAAAGCTTAACCGCAAGGATTAAGCACATCTAATCACCGAGAGAATAATTGACACGCCGTGTGTTGGCTCACACGGTTTTTTTGTGTCATTCTCTGATAAAAATTTCTTACCATGTTAGCTTGATTTTTCAAGTTATAGACTTAACTTTTTCTAGTCATTTTGTCGTTGTTCTGAAATGATATAAGTTTTCAAAATAGAACTCAGTTTGTCTGAATTTAGTAAGCAGGACCTTCCCTGTTCTACTAGGAACATTGCTATTTATCTAGGCGATCGCCCGATTATTTTCAAAGACAAAGGAGACAAATGATTTTTCTGACTCCTTCCAAACTGCCAGGACATCTGAGACACTGTATCCTTTTATTTCAGTCTCGCTATCGTTAGAAAGCTCCAGCAAAAACTTCTCATGGTCCGAGGACATATCAACAACAGTTCCTTTTGAACCATCTTTGACAAAAACATAATCATATTCTTTAATCATCGTTATTTCCCTTCTTATCTTGATAAGCAGTAACTATTCGCGGCTTTCCAGTTTTTGAATCTATTATCCATGCAGTGATTATTTGTGCAGTGGTATTATTTCGTCCTTTAAATCTCATTGAAACCTCAAACGTCTCTCCGTAACCTTTATCTCCTTTGGAAATCGCTTCACAAAATGGAAGCTGTTCACTAATTTGTTTTTTCAGTTCTTCCCAATTATCCTTTGTATAGCCAAGAGCTTTGAAGAATCTAGCTTTTGTATAAGCGTCTTTGTTTATATTATCCTCGTCAAGGAGATATTTTTTGAATTTGCTTTCAGGGTAAATCGCATTTTCATAATCTGGCAATGCAGTTGGATTAGGTGATATACTTCCTCTTTGATTGTAACCTTTTTCATCTGTTTTGTAAATAGCTTTGTCCTTCTGTCCTTTTCTCTTAGTTTTACTTTAGGAACTTGAATTCTAAACAAATTATCTTTTTTCTCGCCCCATATATATTAATACGCAAAAAAGTTGGGTATGTATCAGCACAAAAAATATCAATGTGTCCATTTTCATATCCAACTTGGTTTAATGATAGTCATCTAGTATTGCAACTGCTAAAAAGATAGAATCAAGAACGCTCACTAATTTTGAGACACGC
The DNA here is from genome assembly GCA_031285775.1 of Streptococcaceae bacterium. Taxonomy (GTDB): domain Bacteria; phylum Bacillota; class Bacilli; order Lactobacillales; family Streptococcaceae; genus Lactovum. Next base: position 11,216 of record JAITVN010000080.1, read on the forward strand.
TAGAGTATCCAGTACAATGACCACTATATAATTGTTTGCTGGAGGAAGCATGGTAAAAATACAATGATTTATTAATGAATTAAACAACTTCATGTTGAAGAATATTTTTCATTATGCTATAGGTCTGTGACTTTATTTTGCGTTGATTGCGCTTATTTTCCGCACTGGTGCGCTTATTTCATCGCAATATTCAATTTCTTTGAGCAACTTTGTACTGAGCATTTGCACAATGAACTCATTAACCTCTGGGAGACAGGACTGAGTCATGGGGAAGCCAGTTATCAGGAACTCATGGAAGAAGCCAAAAAACTTATTGACCTGCAGTACCAATTTTCTTCACTTCAAAGGCATGATAATCAAGATTTGCCTTTCTGAGACATTAGCCAGCCTTCTGGGCTGGCTTTACCGAGAGAAAATCCTCTATGTGGTAATCTCTGTGGCCGAGCGTGGTAATATTTCTGTCCTAGGGTGGTAATAACTATGGCAGAGCTGGTAATTTTGCTTGGCCGATATCAATAAAAATACAATGATTTATTCAAGAATTAAGCAACTTCGTGTTGAAGAATATTTTTCATTATGCTAATGGTCTGTGACTTTATTTTGCGTTCACTGCGCTTATTTTCCGCACTGGTGCGCTTATTTCATCGCAATATTCAGCTATCGGGTAAAGCATGGGAAAAGCCCATTTGGGCGAGATATTGGTGCTCAGAATCAAGAAACGAGTTCTGAGGTTCACATGGCTCAAAATTAATGAGCAAAAAGCGGGTAATTTTTCTCAGTATTATTTGACAGTTACAGGGTATAACTTTATTGAGAAAAAACGAATGTTTTCATGCAACTTGACATGCTGTCACCAATCAAATGTAGAATCAAGACTAACAGGATCTTACTATTTAATCATCAAGACATCCTCCCTCTTACCGTCACTATTGTAAAAATTGACTACATTACCATCTGTTATGGCGAGAAAGTCTCCACATTTCGCAACATAGGTGTCACCCTGAGTTTTTATTTCCTTCATCCTTCCTGATTTTAAATTAAAAATATGAATGTTGCTTATCAGGAAACTACTATCTGCTGTATAAGTAAGGTTAACAATACTATTTCTACCAATGCTATACGATATTACATTATTACCAAAATTCATATCTGATAGATCTTGGCATAATCTAATCCCTTTTCCCGAAAACTTATAAATAAACTTTCCCTGGCGTGTTACCAAATATTTCTGATTCAGAAGATATATTCTGTCGGACGCGGACGTGACTTCACTCCAGTTTTTAGAGAATATTTTAGTTTCGATTTCTTTGCCATTTAATTTGTAAGTACAATAGATAGGGTTGTATTTGTAATCGAAATCTGAAGATATATAGCTTTCTTCAGAGTTCTCTATAAGTCCCTTCGTAATTTCGAATGTCAAAAGGTCATGTATTTCGATTCTTTTATTTGCTCCGCTATATTTTCCACCCGTTACAAAAAAGTTGTTGTTTAAGATTGCAAAACTGCTAAACGAAGCAGAAATTTTATTGTAATCCCTTTCCTCTATGACGAATCCCTGACCAAAGTATTTTTCTTGAGTTTTACTATGAAAAATAAAATTCGGAAACTGAATCAAAGTTCCATTCTTATCCGCATCTTTATAGGTTTGTAGAGCATATTTTTCGGAAGCAGTTGAAACCAGCGTGACCTGCTCTGAACTTGAAAGATTATCACTAAGAAGATAAAATTTTGAATAATCCTCATTTCTCGCGATCACGCTACCATCTGAGTAGGCATATAGTCCTGAATAGAAAGTGTTAATACCTTCTGGAATATTAATCTGCTTACCAGATTTTGATATGACGTGTAATTTCCCTGTTTTGTCATTATAGTAAAAATATGCTGATTTCACATCTCTATATAAGGGGTTCCAATCAAGACTAGCAGGGAAAAAGTCATTTTTATGCACCATGAATTTAAAATTCATATCATCCGCGTTATGAATCGTAATTCCACGTACGATTCCAAAAAGAATAATAAAAACAATTGAATATTGCGATGAAATAAGCGCACCAGTGCGGAGAATAAGCACAGTCAACGCGGAAAATAAGCGCACTGAACGCGAAGATAAATTCACGTCCCTCCTGTATAATGATTGTGCATACCTCTATGGTATGACAACACTATACAGGAGGTTTTTTTGATGATTCATTATCGAAAAATCTTAGAACTCCATCTCAATGGGATTTCTCAGCGAACAATCTGTACCAGCCTAGGAACTTCCCATACTACAACGAGTGAGACCATCAGGCGATTCAATGCACAAGGCCTGACTTCTCTCTCCAAGTCAATGTCTGACCGATGGCTGGAAGAGTTTCTCTTTCCTGAGAAGCAGGCTATAGAAAAAGGTTATTTTCCTCCAGACCTGGAATGGATTCACAAAGAGCTTCAAAAGAAAAATGTGACTTTGAAACTCCTTCATG
>JAITVN010000083.1 GCA_031285775.1 Streptococcaceae bacterium
AAAGCAGCCTCATGCTCAAAATCAATTGTAACAAATTAGGTCAATTCAGTCCAATTTTTAACAAAATTTTGCACTCATGTTGACCAAAATTTTGGGACATTTTCAATTTCGCTTGACAAAATTTAACTCTTTTAAACGGCGCCCTTTGTTATTGGATGGTCAATTCAAACTTTTCTAATAATTTGCATATATGCTCCTCTTTAATTCTTCTTTAGGAAGATAAGCAATGAATAAAATTTCACTTAATGCCGCTCTAAGCGCTTGTTTTCGACAGTTTTTGTTCATTTATTCTTCCTATAGTAAAATTTAAGAGAGCACATCAGAACATTTATTTGCTCACTTTTAGCAGTTTTTGAGTGAAAATTCCTCAGGAAAACATGGTAAAATTTCGTTTATCACTTGAAAAGGAGCTTACGACCACGACTTCTGATACCCCCTTCGACCATAGTTTCGATGAACACTTTAATAAATTCTTACCAATTGTCTATAAATCCATCCAAAATTATAAGATAAATCTCTGGGAAACTTCTGATTATATTCAGGAAGCCATGCTGATTTTTTACGAACTCAAGAATACCGGCTGTCCCGAAGAATCACTCCCTGTCTACTTTAAAGTCAAATTCAACCAGCATTTGATCAATTTAATCCGAAAGCAAAACGCTTACAAAAGAAAATTTGATACAGGCAATTATGTCAACCTAGATGTGATTGTCAGTCAAGTAGCTGATGAATCTTACGCGATCGGAAGCCAGCTTCTTGTCACAGATACAATGGCTTCTTTCCTAGCACAATTGAAGAAAAATGACCGCATACTTCTCCTTCGACTAATTGACGGAAAAATGATCAGCCGTTCACAAAAATCCCGTCTCAAACAGAAACTTTTGAAATTTCTAGAAAAAGACGGGAATGAATGATTTTAATTATTCGTGAATCATCTTAATACGAAAAGGATTAAGACAGCTGATTATTCGTCCACTGCCGCTTTAATGAAAGCTGTGTAAAGCTCCTCCGCATGATTTGGCCGAGATTGAAGCTCTGGATGGTATTGGCAGGCAACAAAGAATTTCTTATCGGGCAGTTCAATGATTTCAACAAGACGATTATCTGGAGAAATTCCAGAAAAGACAAAGCCGGATTTTTCAAATTGTTTACGGAATTCGTTATTAAACTCATAACGATGACGATGACGACGCTGAATCACTTCCGCATTGTGGTAGGCCTCTGCAGTTTTGGTACCAGGCTTCAGCTTCGCGGGATAAAGCCCCAGCCGCAATGTGCCGCCCATATCTTCAACATCTACCTGATCACGCATGAGATCAATAATCGGGTAAGGCGTTTCTGGATCCAGCTCCTTTGAATGTGCGCCTGTGAGTCCAAGGACATCACGCGCATATTCTACACAGGCCAGCTGCATGCCGAGACAAATGCCCAAAAATGGAATGTCTTGTTCACGCGCATATTTAATCGCAGAAATCTTTCCCCCTGTTCCACGGTGGCCGAATCCGCCGGGAACAATTATTCCGTCAGCATCCGCGATGAGTTCAGCCACATTTTCATCTGTCACATCATTGGCATTAATCCAGCGCAGATCAAGCTCAGCATCTGCCACATAGCCTGCATGCTTCAGCGCTTCCACGACAGAAATATAGGCATCCGGCAGCTCAACATATTTACCAACCAGTGCAATTTTGACTGTTTTCTTAAGATTCATGACATGATCAACCATGCCAGACCACTTTGTCATATCAGCAGGCGGTACATCCAGCTTCAAATGATCACACACGATCTGATCCATCTTTTGCGCCTGTAAGTTTAATGGAATCTGATAGAGATGATCCACATCTAGTGATTCGATAACAGCTTCTGGTGCGACATCACAAAACATGGCTACTTTGTCGCGGATTTCCTGAGTGATCGGCACCTCCGTACGCAGCACCAGCATATTTGCCTGGATGCCAAGCTCACGAAGACGCGCCGTAGCATTCTGAGCTATTTTTGTCTTCAGCTCGCCAGCCGCCTTGAGGTAGAGAATCGGCACAGTATGAATATACATCACATTGTCAGCTCCGACTTCGGATTTCATTTGCCGCAATGCTTCGATAAAGGGCAGAGACTCCATATCACCGACGGTTCCGCCAACCTCTGTAATAATGACATCCGCGTCCGTCGTGGTTGCAGCCAACTTAATTTTATCTTTAAGCATATTGGTTACATGCGGAACCATCTGGACGGTTGCCCCGAGATATTCACCTTTACGCTCCTTGCGCAGAATTTCACTGTAAATCTTGCCAGAAGTTACATTACTGTACTGATTGAGGTTAATATCGATAAAACGCTCATAGTGGCCTAAATCAAGATCAGTTTCAGCACCATCATCTGTCACAAAAACCTCACCGTGCTGATAAGGCGACATCGTGCCGGGATCAATATTCAAATAGGGGTCAAATTTCTGAACAGTAATTTTTAGCCCGCGATTTTTGAGTAAACGGCCCAGTGATGCAGCGACAATACCTTTTCCCATGGACGAAGTACCGCCTCCTGTGACAAAAATGTATTTTGTTGACATGATTTCTTCCTCTTTCTGTTGCTTATAAATTAATCTTGATGACTGATGCTTAACTTTATCACTTTTTGGGAATTGAGTGAATAATTTTGCCCAGAAAAGTTTTTTATAAAAGTCATAACCACCCGTCAAACGGGTGGCTTGTACCACGGGTGTAACCCGTGCATACTCACTGCGCCTTAAGACGCTAGCCTTCACAAAAAGCGTTCAGGCTCATTGTGTTTGACGCT
>JAITVN010000085.1 GCA_031285775.1 Streptococcaceae bacterium
TTTGGGAATCATGGCGTGAGGGATACACCTGTATCCATGTCGAACACAGCAGTTAAGCCTCACCGCGCCGGATGTAGTTGGGGGTTGCCCCCTGTGAGATATGGGCGTTCCCAAGCTAACTGCCTTTTTTGTTTATTACTGGTTCGTACTTGAAGTGGTTAGTAAATGTTTAGGTCCATTGGTCAAGCGGTTAAGACTCCGGTTTCTCAGACCGGCAACGAGGGTTCGACTCCCTCATGGACTATTTTTATTCGAGTGAAGGTTTATTCCGGCATAGCTCAGTTGGTAGTAGCGCATGACTGTTAATCATGATGTCGTAAGTTCGAGTCTTACTGCCGGAGTTTGTATCTTGTTACTGAATTTTGTGATTGTATGTTTTGGTTTTGGTGTGTACTAGCTTTTCGCTAGTCTTTTTTTATCACGGATCTTGGCTTTGCTTGTATTGGTAGTGATTTTAATTGGAAAGGTTATATTTGTATGTTGGGAATTATTTATTCTCTTGTTCCAATGGTAATGTGGGGGTCAGTTGGTTTTGCTGCAAATAAGTTGGGCGGCAGTGCGAAGCAGCAAACGATGGGGATGACGATAGGCGCTTTTTTCTTTGCGCTGGTTGTTTTTATTTTGATGCGTCCGCCTATGTCTTCTGTGATTTTTATTTTCGGGTTTTGTGGCGGCTTGCTGTGGGCCATTGGACAATTTGCACAGTTTAACTCAATGAAATATCTGGGTGTCTCAGTGGCAAGCCCATTATCTGGCGGTTCTCAGCTGGTTCTTGGATCTGTGCTTGGTGTGCTTGCTTTTCATGAGTGGACGAAAAGTCTTCAGTTCTTTCTTGGAACTGTTGCGATTGTTTTGTTGCTTATTGCTTTCTATTTTTCTGCGAAAAGGGATCCGAATAGTCCGCATGTGATGGAGAATTTGAGTATTCCTAAAGGGTTTAAGTGGCTGACGATTTCAACGCTTGGTTATGTGGCGTATGTGGTGCTTTATAATAATTTTTGGTCAATTTGGTTCGCGTCTAAGCCGGACACCTTGTCGTTGATTCTTCCGATGTCGCTTGGAATGATGACTGGAGCGCTTGTCTTGGCTAAAGGAGCGGTAAAGTTCGGTAAATTTGTGATCAAGAATACTTTAGTGGGCGTCATGTGGGGCGTTGGAAATATTTTTATGCTGATTGCTGCGAATTTGGCTGGTATTGCAATTGCGCTAACTTTTAGCCAGTTGGGCGCTTTGATTTCGACTGTTCTTGGAATTGCTTTTCTCGGCGAGAAAAAGACTTCTAGGGAAAAGGTCTATATTTCTATTGGTGGTGTTCTATTTGTGGTCGGAGCGGTGATTCTGGGGGTTGTTAAGGCAAATGGTTAATAAATAAAATCCGAATGAGCTGACGGAACGTTATATGATGTTCGCGCCTGATTCAATCGGATTTTTTGTCAAAATGTTATGATTTCTTCGTTAACAAATTTGACAGAGTGTTTTTCTGGGGCTTGTAAATGCAAATGGAGTGTAAAAAAAACCCGAATGATCAGTCGGAAACGCTCTGTGATGTTCGCGCCTGGTTCAATCGGAATTTTTGTTCAACTATCAGAGCTCTTCGTTAACAAATTTGACGAAGCGGTTCCAACCTACAACGAAGGGGTTGGCTCGTTCAACGGATTCTTTGGCAATGAGCTCGACCGTGCTGCCGTTATATCCTGGGAGATAGCCTAATTTATCGTTGACGAAGGCGTAAGCTGAAGCAATGGTTTCTCCTTTTTTGATGGGGGCTTCCACACCAGCTTTGGCTTTGTTGATCTTGATACTGTACTTTGGATTTTCCATTTTTGTCGTGATGGCAAAGGTTGAATCTGTGATGAGGGGAACGTATAATTTCTTTCCGTCTATTACAGGCGCTTCAATATATCCTTTGAGCGGGGCATTCGCAGCATTGATGTCGTAGACTTGCCAAGTACCAAAGACTTTATTCATCAGTGCATCTGTTTGAGTAAAGCGGGAACTTTCTCCCGAGCCATCTTCAGCGTTGAGAACGACGGTTATGACGCGAAAGCCGTTTTGTTCAGCAGTTCCGACGAAGGAATAGCCTGCAAGAGCTGTGGTTCCTGTCTTCAGGCCGTCAAGTCCAGCGCGGGCAGATTCGAGCCCTGGGAGCATGTAATTTGTATTGGCCATTGTGTTTTCTGAAGCGCCGCCTTGGTCAAAGGTCATGCTGGTTTGTTTGGTGATTTCTAGGACTTCAGGGTATTCTGTGATAAGGTGCGTAGCGATAATGGCAACATCTTTGGCAGACATGGTATTTTCGCTGTCTGCATTTGTGCCGGGATACCAATTGGCCTCGGGGAGATCGGCGTTGCTGAGTCCAGAGGAATTAACCAGTTTGGCATCTTCAATGCCCCAGCTTTTGAGCTTGGTTGTCATGTGGTCGACAAATTTTGGCTCGCTTCCAGATATTTTCTCGGCGAGTGCGATGGCCGCTGAGTTGGCAGATGGGATAAGCGCTGCATTCACGAGGTCTTTGACGGTGAAACTTTCGCCTTGTGCCATTGGGATGTTGCTGGCGACGGAGCTTTGGGTCAAGTTGTAGGCGTAGTCTGAGATAGCCACTTTGTCATCCCATTTAAGTTTTCCTGATTTGACTGCATCGTAAACCATGTAAACGGTGAGTAGTTTTGTGATAGAGGCAATGCCTTGCCCAGCTTTGTCGCCGTTTTGTTCATAAAGGATTTTTCCACTGTCAGAGTCGACGGCAATGGCAGCTGCGGCTTCTACTTTAAAGCTGTCAGTTTCTGCTTGGACGCTGCGGCTTGCTAGACTAGCGGTGAGTAGGGAGAGGAGCATGATGACTTTGATAATTTTTTTCATTATGTTGATTATATCATAAGAATTGGCCACTTTTGCTTGTTTTTTTAAATTATGGCGAATCTTGTTTTAATGAAAGCTTTTTTAGGAATCGGGATTTTTCCCGCACTTCTTTATTTTCAGATTTGTCTTTGCTTAAATGTTGCCAAAGTTTTAACACTTGCGACTGAAAATCTGTTACAATTGTCTGGTGAGGAAAACTTTATTCGGGCTTCTTTTTTCAGGAATTGCAGTTCTTGCGCTGGTAATTGCAGGGCTGGTTTTTGTGTTGTGGCCTAGGCCGGTTCCTTCAAATACGGACAAGTCGCTGCCTGTGGTTTCTTCCATTGCCCCAGAAAAAATTCAACTTTATAAGATTGAAGGCTCGGCTAAGCAGTATGCTAGGAATTTTGTCGTTTCGGACATTCATGGGCGTTTTGAGGAGTTGAAGCGCACCTTGAAGTTGGTAAATTTTTCAAAGAAGGACCGGCTGTTTGTGATTGGTGACACGATAGATCGCGGGGCGGACGGTTTTGGAGCGCTGTTGTATTTGACGCATACTTTGCCGGCTGAGGGCTATCATGTGCTTGTTTTTATGGGAAATCATGAGGAGATGTGGCTGCAGCTGGCGAACAATGGATCGTCGGATGCGGAGCGGCAGTCAAATCTGAACGGGCAGATTGATATTTATGAAGGTGGAGCACCCAATGGCTGGGAGGCGTCGCGCAAGCAGTGGAATGCTTTGTCAGCTCAGGAACGTGCATTTCTGCTGAACGAGATGGCATCAGGCTTCGGACAGCCGCACTTGCTGATTATGAAACTTGGAGGAAAATGGCTGTCTTTCTCACATACAGCGGATTTCACAAAGCCCTTGTCTGCGCAGACGGACAATGATTTGCTCTGGTATTTGCAGATGAAGGACAGCGATGATGTGTTTCAGAAGAGTGTGGCGGAGAAGCTTGGCGTGAAAGAAGATGAGCTTCAGGTCTTTATTGGGCATATCGGCGGTTTGAGGTTTGGTGTGCATCCGCACTATATTTGTCTGGATGATACGAATACGCGAGATTTTAATAAGAGCCCAGGTGTACAGTTTTATGAAATTGAGAGTGGTAAGTTTTACGGGAAAGAGGTCAAAGAGTAATGTCACAGGAACTTTCAAATTCTGAGCGCCATGTTTGGCAGGTGATTCAGGATAATTATCAGTATATACCAAAGTTGTCAATTTCAGAGCTGGCAGAATTGGCCTTTGTGTCAATTTCCACGGTAAATCGGACAGTACGTAAGAAGGGCTACGCGGGTTATTCGGATTTTCGTTATTCGGTGAAGGAAAAGCCGACTCTGGAAATGGAGGAAAGTAAGTTTTCTCAAGAGGTGCTGGATGCAATTGCTAAGAATGAAGAGGAGCTGCTGAAGACGATTAATGGAATTTCAGCGGATTCGATTGAAGCAGCGGCGAAGGCGATTGATAAGTCGGATAGGATTGTCATTCTGGCGCGCGGGATGTCTGTGAGCCCAGCGGATGTGCTGTTTCAAAAGCTGCAGCTTTATCATAAGCAGGTGTCTTTGTATACGGATGCGCGGGCGATGAAGTATTATGCGAAGTTTATGAAGCCGAAGGATTTGGTGATTGCAGTTTCTTTATTCGGTGAAACGGAAGAGATTATGGAGGCGATTCGTGTCGCTAAGTCTAATGGCGCAGAAGTACTGGCTTTAACTGCGGCTGAGGGCAGCAGTATAGATGAGCAGGCTGATATTTCACTGGTGGGGTATCGGAGTCGGCTAGAAGTGAATTATTTTGAGCTGGAGGTGCATAGCCGGATTCCTTTGCATATTCTGGTGCGGGTGTTGTTTGATTGTTATTCGATTTACAAAAAAGATAAAAGAAATTTGAATTGAGAGCTTGTCGCGTTGATGGGCTTTTTATTTTGGAAGGATTTCCGAAGAAAAACTAAAAAATGGAAGCATTTTCATAAAGCGTTATGATAAACTCAGCTTATCAAGAAAATAAAAATTAAGGAGAATCTTCTGATGAAGTATGGAAGTTTTTTTGCAGGAGGAGCAGTAATTATTGCAGCTGTCGCATTATTATCTGGATGAAGCAGCAACTCGGGAACAAAGAGCAGCAGCGGAAGCGGGAGTAAAGAAGTAACTGTTTGGGCATGGGACGACACATATAATGTGCCTGCTGTCAAGGAAGCGGCAAAGGTTTATGGCGGCAGTGATGTAAAAGTTGTCTCAATGTCGCAAGATGACATCGTCCAAAAGTTGAATACTGCTTTAGCAAGCGGTAACACCAAAGGGCTTCCAAATGTAGTTCTTATTGAGGATTATAGAATTCAGGGTTATTTGAAATCTTATCCGAAAGCTTTTGAAGATTTATCTAGTATTGTGGATAAGAGCAATTTTGCCTCTTATAAATTTGCTGTAAACATGGTGGATGATAAAATTTACGGCGTTCCGTTTGATTCAGGGGTTACGGGCTGGTTCTACAGAACGGATTTGCTGACGCAAGCTGGATACTCTGCTGATCAGATGAAGAATTTCACTTGGGATGATTTTATACAGGTAGCCAAGGATGTTAAGGATAAGACTGGCAAGGCTTTGATTGCTGAAGATCCTTCAGATCTAGGTCTCATTCGTACGATTATGCAGGAGGCTGGAACCTGGTATACTGGTAAGGATGGCAAGACTGTTACAATCCAAAATAATAAGCCTCTTAAATATGCGCTTGAGTTGTATGCTAAGATGATGAAAGAAGGGCTGGTTGATAAGGTTTCTGGCTGGACTGCTGGTCAGCAATCTGTCCAGAATGGTAATTCTGCCTCTGCAGTGATTGGTTCATGGTATTCATCCACGATCACAGCGTCTAAGGATCAATCAGGGAAATGGGCATTAGCTCCTATTCCATCTCTGCCTGAGAGTCTTGGAGGAGAAGAAGGCAAGACATATGCTTCGAATTCTGGAGGTGCGGGCTGGTATGTTCTTAAGAGCGGAGATTCTTCAAAAGATGCTTCTGCAAAGAAGTTTTTGCAGAAAACATTTGCTTCTGACAAAGATTTAATAGCAACTTTGGGAACTGAAATTGGGCTGGTCTCAACAATGAATTCTGCAGCTTCGACAGATGTCTATAAAGCAGGGAATGAATTCTATGGCGGTCAGGCGACTTTGGCAGACTTCTTGAGTTGGGAAGCGGACATTCCTTCGGTCAACTATGGAGATCAAACTTATGCCATTGAGTCAACAATGACGGGTGCGCTGCAAGATGTATTGAACGGCAAGGATATCGATACTGTCTTAGCAGATTATCAGAAACAAGTGGAGTCTCAAGTGGCGAACGCTCAATAAACAGCTTTTCGACATAATGAGCAGAAATAATTCAAATGATGCTACTGCAAGTCATATTTTCGATCACTTTGGGTGAAAATGTGACTTGTATTCTATTAGAAACACTTTTTCCTAATTATTGAATAGAGGCTGAAAATGAATGCGTTAAGGAAAAAAGATTTATTCAGAAATGGAAACACATTTCTGGTTATTCCTATTATATTAATCACAATCTTGGTATTTGTACCAATGATTTTTGCGCTGGTTACAGCTTTTCAGACAGGGCTTCCTCTGGCAATGAAAATTGACGGTTTAGCAAATTTTAAGCGTATGTTGTCTGATCAGCTGTTTTTGAAGGCTTTTGCAAATACTTTTATCTTTCTGCTGATTCAAGTGCCTGTGATGCTTTTTTTGGCAATCATTATCTCAAACTTTCTGAATGACAATAAATTGAAGTTTAAAGGACTTTTTCGAACAGCCATTTTCTTGCCTTGTATTACTTCTATGGTAAGTTACTCTTTGATTATGAAGACTTTGTTTGCTCAGACAGGTCTTGTCAATAATCTCCTGCTGAAACTTCACCTGATTTCAATGCCGATTGGTTGGTTGACTGATTCGTTCTGGGCAAAGGTTTTGATTATTCTGGCGATCACTTGGCGTTGGACAGGTTACAATATGATTTTCTTCCTTTCAGGAATGCAGAATATTAATCCTGAGATTTATGAGGCGGCTTCAATTGATGGCGCAACAAAGTGGCAGCAGTTGATCAGAGTGACAATTCCAAATCTGCGTCCAATCATTTTATTTACCTCCATTACATCAACAATTGGCACTTTGCAGCTGTTTGATGAGGTAAAGAATATTACCAATGGAGGGCCTGCAAATGCAACATCAACTTTGTCTTACTATATCTATAATTTGAGTTTCCGCTATACTCCTGACTTTGGTTATGCTGCAGCAGTTTCTTTTGTAATTGTATTTTTTACAGTCATCTTGTCTGTCATTCAAACAAAGGTTGGAGGTGATCGCAAATGACTAAAAAGGACTTCTCTGCAGCTTCATTTTTCAAATACTTATTTTTGATCATTGTTGCTTTTATTTCGGTCTTTCCTTTTGTTTGGATGATATTGGGAATGACAAATACGCCGATTGATATCACAAGCGGAAAAATTAAGCTGGGTTCAAATATTGTGATTAATTTTTCGAATCTGTTTTCAACGGCAAATGGCTATAATTTTGGACAAGCGATTTTTAATTCTGCACTGATTGCTGTTATCACGACTTTTCTGGCTTTGCTCTTTTCTTCAATGTCTGGTTATGGCTTTGAGATCTATCGTTCGAAGAATAAAGATATCATTTTCGATATTTTGCTGCTTTCGATGATGGTTCCTTTTGCGGCACAAATGATTCCCTTGTATCGGATGTTTTCCCAACTCAATGGGACTGTATTAGGAATAGACAATTTTCTGGTAGTTATTTTACCAGGGGTAAGTACGGCTTTTCTCATTTTCTTCTTCCGACAGAGTGTTAAGTCGTTTCCCAAGGATTTGGTAGAAGCTGCACGCTTGGATGGCTTGGGTGAAGCGGCAATTTTCTTTCGGATTTATTTACCAACTGCTAAGAACACTTATGCTGCTGCCGCAATCATTACTTTTATGTCCAGTTGGAATAATTATCTTTGGCCTTTGGTTGCTTTGCAGTCTCCAGATAAGCGGACAGTTCCGCTGATTCTGTCGGCCATGGGAGCTTCTTATACGCCTGATTATGGTATGATTATGGCAGGGCTTGTCATTGCCACTTTGCCGACTGCGATAGTATTCTTTGTACTTCAGAAACAGTTTGTTCAGGGGATGCTTGGATCTGTAAAATCTTAATTTGAGAGGAGTTTTATTAGAAAATGAAAATTAATACTAAGGATTTTGGTGAAAATTCCACTTTAATCACTGTGGAAAATGAAGCGGGTGTGAGCATTTCTTTCTGTAATTTGGGTGCACGTATAGTTGACTGGGTTGTCGAGGGAAAAAACATTGTATTGGGATTTGATCGCGCGAATGACTATCTTGAAAAGGATTCTTACCCTGGGGCGACGATTGGAAGGACTGCTGGACGCATCAAGGACGGAATTGTTGAAATTTCTGGAAAAAAAAATCAGCTTGTTCAAAATGAAGGGCTGCAAACTTTGCATGGAGGAAATGATAGTTTTGATAAGCGTTTTTGGTCTTTTGAAACCTTTAATGATGGAGATGTGGCTGGTGTTCATTTTGATTTGATTTCTGCAGATGGCGACAATGGTTATCCTGGTGTGTTGAAAGTGCGCGTGACATACAGCTTTGACGAACAAAATCAGTGGCGGATTGATTATCGTGCAATTTCTGACAAAGACACAGTTTTCAATCCAACAAATCACGTTTACTTTAATTTGACTGGCGATTTTGGTCAGGTAATTGATGACCATGAATTAAGACTTAAGGCTTCTCGTTTTGTTCCATTAAAAGATAAGACTGAAGTGGTACGCGGGGATATTGAAGAAGTTGCAGGAAACGATTTAGACTTTAGAGCTGGGGTAAGTTTAGCTCAGGCTCTAGAGAGTCAGATGGAGCAGGTCAAGTTGGTGGGAGGAATTGATCATCCATTTCTCTTGGACGCTCCTGGGGATTTGTCTCATGAGCAGGCACATTTGTCCTATGGAGATTTATCTGTTTCGGTGAGAACCGATTTTCCGAGTCTGGTGGTTTTTACAGCAAATTTTGGTGACGCTGGCGTAATTTCCAGGGGGAAAAAGATTGTAAATCACGGTGCGATTACTTTTGAGGCGCAGGTGTCACCTGGCTCTGAACAATTGCCTGAGCTGGGAAATATTACTTTAAAGGCTGGAGAAGTTTATCGTGCAACTACAATTTATCAACTAACGAAAGAGGGAAATTAAGATGACAAGTAAAAAAACAGCTCAGTTGACAGAAAAATTTGCAGAAGTTTTTGGAGATGCGGATGGCGTGGCGACTTTTTTCTCGCCGGGCAGAATTAATTTGATCGGAGAGCATACAGATTATAATGGCGGCTATGTTTTTCCAGCAGCGATTACAATTGGTACGACAGGTTTAGCACGTCTGCGCGAGGACGATAAAATTCGTCTGTTTTCGGTAAATTATCCAGAAGCCGGCATCATTGAATTTGATTTGTCAGAAGTGAAGGACAAGGTTGAAGGCAGCTGGGGAAATTTTGTCAAGGGGATGATTGTCATGTTTCAGGGCGCTGGTTACACGATTGACAAAGGTTTTGAGCTTTTGATCGAGGGTGAGATTCCGACGGCTTCTGGTTTGTCTTCATCGGCTTCGCTTGAGCTGCTTGTTGGTGTGGTACTAGATGATTTATTTAATCTGAATGTGCCGCGTCTGGAGTTGGTACAGCTTGGGCAGAAGACAGAGAATGACTTTATTGGCGTGAATTCCGGAATTCTGGATCAGTTTGCGATTGGATTCGGCAAGAAAGATGAGGCGATTCTGCTTGACTGCAACACGCTGGCGTATGAAATGGTACCCGTTCAGCTTTGGGACTACAGCATTGTGATCATGAACACCAAGAAGCCGCGTGCGCTGACGGAATCTAAATACAATGAGCGTTTTGCTCAGACCCGTGAAGCTTTGAAGCGGATGCAATCTAAGCTTGATATTAAGGCGTTGGGTGAGCTCAGCAATGAGGAATTTGAAGCAAATACAGATCTGATTGGCGATGAAACTTTGATTAAGCGTGCGCGACATGCAGTTTATGAGAATAATCGCACGAAAATTGCCAAGGCAGCTTTTGTGGCTGGGGATTTGGTCAAGTTCGGCAAGCTGCTGAATGCGTCGCATGAATCGTTGAAAAATGACTATGAAGTCACAGGTATTGAACTTGACACTTTGGCAGAAACTGCACAAAAATTGGATGGCGTATTAGGCGCGCGCATGACTGGAGCTGGATTTGGCGGCTGCGCGATTGCACTGGTTGAATCAGACAAAATCGACGAAGTTGAACAAATTGTCGGTGAGACCTACGCGCGCGTGATCGGCTACCCAGCTGAGTTTTATGTGGCACAAATCGGCGATGGGGCGAAAAAGTTGTAAAATGAAATGATATGATTGGGTGAAGAAAGCTATGACGATTATTTTAGATAAGTCTGCGAATGTTTTTACACTTCAGAGTAAGCATTCTACCTACCAGATGAAGGTCGGGAAACTTGGAAATTTGCTGCATACTTATTACGGGGCGAGGCTTTCTGCGCAGGATTTATCTTATTTGTTGTTTGACGGGGAGAATCATTTTGCCCCTTATCCGAGTGAGTTCTCGAATCGGCGCGGATCTTTGGATATCTTGTCTCAGGAGTTCCCGACGGCTGGGACTGGGGATTTGCGTTCGCTGGGCTTGCTTCTAGAAAATGCTGATGGAAGTCGTGTGCTGGATTTGCGCTTTGTTGAGGTGAAGCTGCTGCCGGGTAAGTATGCGCTGGAAAGTTTGCCTGCATTTTTTGCTGCAAGTGATGATGAGAAGGTCGAGAGTCTCGAGATTACTTTGCGGGACGAGCTTTCACAGGTTGAGATTCAGCTCTTGTATGCTGTTTTTGAAGATAAAGATGTGATTACACGAGCGCTGCGGGTTAAGAATCTGGGGGAGCAGGCGGTACGGATTAAGAAGGCGCAGTCGCTGGTGCTGGATTTTCATTCGGGTGATTTTGATTTGATTCATTTTCAGGGGCGCTGGGCGATGGAGCGGCAGTTTGAGCGGCAGGCGCTGACGCATTCGACCACGAGTTTCGGCTCGAACTATGGTGTTTCTGGGAACCGGCAGAATCCAGGCTTTTTGCTAGCTGATAAGGCGACCACTGAAGATTTCGGTGATTGCTATGGTTTCAATTTGCTTTATTCAGGAAATTGGACGGCAACTGCGGAAAAGTCCAGTTTGGGGCAGAATCGTGTGACGCTGGGCTTGGGAGATGCTGATTTTTCTTGGCAGCTGCTGCCAGGTGAGAGTTTTGAGGCGCCTGAAGCGCTGCTTTCTTTCTCAAATCAAGGATTTACAGGGCTTTCGCATAATTTTCATGATATGGTTCGGGAGAATCTCTGTCTGAGCAAGTATTCCCGGACGGCGAGACCGGTTCTGCTGAATAATTGGGAAGCGACTTACTTTGACTTTGACGGGGAAAAGCTGCTGGAAATTGCGGCATCTGCTAAAGAGATTGGGGCAGATTTGCTGGTTCTGGACGATGGTTGGTTTGGGAATCGTTTCGATGATAATCGCGCACTTGGCGACTGGCATGTCAATGAAGAAAAGCTAGGGATGTCCATGGGAGAATTGGCGCGTCGCGTGAATGAGGCGGGGCTGAAGTTTGGTATTTGGTTTGAGCCGGAAATGGTCAGTGAAGACAGTGATTTGTATCGGCTTCATCCTGACTGGACGCTTAATTTCCCTGATCGGAAGCCTCTACTAGGGCGAAATCAGCTGAATTTAGATTTGTCGAAGAAGCTGGTGCGGGTTTATCTTTTTGAGGTGATTTCTAAGTTGCTTGATAGTGCTGAAATTTCTTATTTGAAATGGGATATGAATCGCCCGATCAGTGACTGGTACTCTTCCGGACTGGATAGGGAGCATCAGGGGGAACTGCAGCATCGTTATGTTCTAGGACTTTATGAGCTGCTGTCAAGTTTGACGACGCGCTATCCGGATGTGCTGTTTGAGGGCTGTGCTTCGAGCGGTGCAAGGTTTGATCTGGGCATGCTGGTTTATCAGCCGCAGATTTGGACCTCTGATAATACGGATGCTGTGAATCGGCTGAAAATTCAGTACGGCACAAGTTTCTTTTATCCGCTTTCGACAATGGGGGCGCATGTTTCGGCGGTGCCGAATCATCAGACAGGACGAGAGACGCCGCTTGAGACGCGGGCAAATGTGGCAATGGCAGGAAGTTACGGCTATGAGTTGGATCCAACGAAGCTGACAGAGGCTGAAAAGGCTCAGACGCTTGTTTTGACAGAGCGATATAAGGATTACCAGGAGCTGATTTTTTCTGGAGATTATTATCGTTTGAGCAGTCCTTTCGATTCGGAGCTGACAGCTTGGCAAATTGTGGCAAAGGATTTGTCAGAAAGTCTGCTGACGCTTGTGGCAACGAATGCTGAAGGGAATCCGCCGTTTAACTATTTGAAGCTTAAGGGCTTGGATGCGACGGCGCTGTATGAGGTTGAGGACCACAAATATTTCGGGTCAGTTTTGATGAATGCTGGCTTGAGATTGGCGCAAAGCAGGGCGGATTATTCCTCGCAGCAAATTTATATTAGAAAAGTAGATAAGGATGGTTAAGATGTCAATTTATCAAAAGATACAAGACTTCGTAAAACTTGCAATAGCGAATGGAAGTATTGAAGCAATAGATGAGATTTATCTGCGGAATCGGCTGCTGCATTTTTTGAGCTTGAGCGATTGGTCAGAAAATGTTCAGGAAACGAACTTGAGTGATTCTTTAGAAATAATGGACGAATTGCTTAATTTTGCTCTGAAAAAAGGTGTTTTTAAGGCAGCGGACACAGAATTTTACGAATCAGCGCTGATGAATTTTATCACGCCGCTTCCCAGCAAGGTAAATCATGTTTTTTGGAAGAAGTACCAGCAGTCGCCAGAGTCGGCAACGAATTATTTTTATGATCTGGCCAAGCAGGTCAATCAGGTTAAAACGCGTGAAATTGCGAAGAACATTGAGTATCTCTATCCGTCAACCTATGGCGATTTGCAGATCACGATTAATTTATCGAAG
Organism: Streptococcaceae bacterium; assembly: GCA_031285775.1. Lineage (GTDB taxonomy): Bacteria > Bacillota > Bacilli > Lactobacillales > Streptococcaceae > Lactovum. The sequence continues at coordinate 12,944 of JAITVN010000085.1, forward strand.
CCTGAAAAGGATCCTAAGGCGATTGCCGCTGCCAAGCTGATACATGACAACAGTTATCCGAAATGTGCGCTCTGTATTGAAAATGAGGGCTTCTACGGCAATGGAAATAAGGCTGCCCGATCGAATCATCGCATCGTCAGGTTAGAGCTGAACGACGAGAAATGGGGCTTTCAGTATTCGCCTTATGCTTATTTTAACGAGCATTCAATCGTTCTGAATGAAAAACATCAGCCGATGGCAATTGATCATCGTTGTTTCAGCAATTTGATGGCTTTCCTGGATTTGTTTCCTCACTATATGATTGGCTCAAATGCAGATTTACCGATTGTGGGCGGGTCAATTTTGACGCATGATCATTATCAGGCGGGCCGTCATGAGTTCCCGATGGCCAAGGCTGCTTTACGGGAAAAGATAAGCTTGGACAAGTTTCCAGAAATTGAGGTTGGAATTGTCAATTGGCCGATGAGTGTGCTGCGCTTGTCTTCCAGAAATTCTGAGTCGATTGTGGCGGCGTCAGATGAGATTTTGGCGAAGTGGCGTGAATATAACGATCTGAGTTTGAGTATTAGAGCGCAAAGCTCTGACGGGACACTGCATCACACGATTACGCCCATTGCTCGGAAAAGAGGCGACTTTTACGAAATGGACTTGGTGCTGCGGGATAACAATGTGAGCGAGACTTTTCCTGATGGGATTTTTCATCCGCATGCTGAGCTGCATCATATCAAAAAGGAAAATATCGGCTTGATTGAGGCAATGGGACTGGCGATTCTGCCTGCGCGCTTAGTTCCAGAGTTGGCTGAAGTGGAGAAATATCTGCTGGGTAAAGAGAATCAGATGGATGAGATTCACAAGGCTTGGGCCGATCAGCTGAAAGCGACGGATCAATTCTCGGTGGAGGATGTGCATTATAAAGTCGGACAGGCTGTCGGCGAAGTTTTCACCAAGGTTTTGCAGGATGCAGGCGTTTTTAAGGACGATGAATCTGGTCATGCCGGCTTTCATAATTTTATTGATTTCATTAATTCATAATAATTGTTAAGAAATTTGTGGGACAGCCGCTTGCCAAAAATTTGAAAGCTGTAATTAAGCAGATTCTTCAAGCCTTGTCGGGATCTGACTTCTGCTTTCTTAAAGCCTTGTTGATCACAGCTAAATAGGAGTTCATATGATTAAATTTGCAGATATTCTTGCCAGAAAAGATTGGGAAAATCCAGTTGTGACAAATTGGAATCGTCTCCCAATGCATACTGGAATGAATTATCAGGAAACCTTGTGTCTTGATGGGACTTGGAATTTTGACCATTTTTCAAAAGTGTCAGAAATTCCCGAAAATTGGTTGGAAATGAAGCATTCAGAAACGACGATTTCAGTGCCGGGAAATTGGCAGATTGAGTATTCGAGCGCATCTGATGTCCCCATCTACTCGAATGTTGCATATCCGATTCCAGTAAATCCGCCCTTTGTGCCAGAAGATAATCCGGTTGCTGGCTACGGGCGTAGTTTTGAGCTTTCAGAAGGCTGGCTGGAAAGAGGGAAAATCCATTTGACTTTTGAAGGGGTAAGTTCGGCCTTTCATGTTTGGCTCAATGGTGAATATATCGGCTATTCTGAAGACAGTCGCCTAGATGCGGAATTCGACCTGACGCCTTTTGCTAAAAGCGGCAAAAATGACTTGAAAGTGCTAGTGCTGCGCTGGTCAAAAGGTACATATTTTGAAGATCAGGACATGTGGCGAATGTCTGGAATCTTTCGTTCTGTAAAATTGCAGCATCTCTCTGAGCAATATTTGACGGATTACTCAATTGTCAGCGAATTGGATGCAGATTTTGATCATGCAGAAATTAAAATTTCTGCAACTGTCAATGACGAAACAGAAGTATACCTAAAAGCAGAATTATTCGATAACTCTGCAGACATGAATAAAGTTGGAGAATCAACAGATTTCAAGTCTAGCATTTCGCTGGAAAATCCCACACTTTGGTCGGATGAATTACCTTATCTTTACACACTAAAGCTGACATTGTCTGACAAACAAAAAAATATTCTGCAGATTGAACATCAAAAAATTGGCATTCGTAAAGTTGAAACATCAGGTGGTCTACTAAAAGTTAATGGTGAGGCTCTACTCATTCGCGGTGTGAATCGGCATGAATTTTCAGCAGTTCATGGCTATGCTGTCTCTGAAGAGGAAATGCTGCAGGATATTAAACTGTTGAAGCAGAATAATTTCAACGCTGTGCGCTGCTCGCATTACCCTAATTCAACCCGTTGGTATGAGCTTTGCGACGAATATGGGCTTTACGTGATTGACGAGGCAAACATTGAGACGCACGGCATGACGCCGATGAATAGGCTGACTAACGATCCGACATATCTGCCGCTGATGAGCGAGCGTGTGACACGCATGCTGCTCCGAGACCGCAATCATCCTTCTGTTATCATCTGGTCGTTGGGAAATGAATCTGGCTATGGCTGCAATCACCAGGCCATGTACGACTGGTGCAAGCATTTTGATGCGACACGTCCCGTTCAGTATGAGGGAGGCGAAGACTGGAACCGCGCCATGACGCCAGCAACAGACATTATTTGTCCGATGTATTCGCGAATTGACACTCAGACTGGGAATTCTCCTTATTCATTGATAGAATGGATGGGTCTTGCTGAAGAAACACGCCCGCTGATTCAGGTTGAGTATGCGCACGACATGGGCAATTCCTTGGGCGGTTTTACACGCTATTGGAAATTATTCCGTGACGTTGAGCGGCTTCAGGGCGGCTTCATCTGGGACTGGGTGGATCAAGGCCTGGCTTGGGAAGATGACTTTGCTTACGGTGGCGATTTTGGCGATAAGCCCAATGATCGTCAATTCTGTCTGGACGGCCTGCTCTTTCCTGACCGCAGTCCAAAACCTGCTTTGGCAGAAGCAAAGTATTGTCAGCAGTATTTTCAATTTGAATTAATCAAAGAGACACAAGGGCGTGCAAGGTCTGTCAAAGTGTCCAGCGAATATCTTTTTAGACAGACATGTAATGAAATTTTGACGCTTCAATTGACAGATGGTATACAAATTTTATCTGAAAAAAAGCTTGACTTGCAGCTTTTACCAGGGAAAAGTCTAATTGTAGATTTGCCAGAAGTAATGGATTCTGATAGCTTGTATTTGAATCTTTTCGTGACGTTAGCAAAAGAGGAAAAATGGGCGGGGCCTGGATTTGAGACGGCACATGAACAATTTGTCTTAAAAGAAGCTCTGAGTTTATTGACAGTGGCGAAAGAAATGTCTGAAGGCTCAGTCACAGCAGAAGTGTCAGAGCGTCAGATTGTTGTCAGCTTTAAAGGACAGAAAATTATAATTGACAAAGCTTCTGGAAATCTGGTGCAATGGCTGACTGAAAATGGAAAAACGACACTTTTGTCAGCTTTGTCGGAACAATTTACGAGAGCTGCACTTGACAATGACATTGGTGTAAGCGAAGTTGAACATATTGATCCGAACGCCTGGTTTGAACGTTGGAAAGCGGCAGGATTCTATAATTTAAAGACAGAAGTTTCTGATTTGACGATAAAACAGTTTGAAGACGAAGTGCTCATCACTATTTTGACCAACTACACAACATTTGAAGATATCGTTGCTTTTACCAGTCGGCGTGTTTATAAGATTTTGGCAGTAGGTAAAGTACAGATTTCCGTGGATGTTCAGCGCAATCTCGAACTGCCTGAACCCGCGCGAATTGGGATGAGC
>JAITVN010000086.1 GCA_031285775.1 Streptococcaceae bacterium
ATGTGGACAGTGTGTATGATCTTGAGTGGGGCAATGGTGTGTCTTATGGCGATATTTTCAAGGAGCCGGAGTTTGAGCACTCGAAGTTTGCTTTTGAGGCATCCAATCAGGATTTGCTGTTGGAGCTGTTCAATGAGTTTGAGGCGGAGGCGCTGCGTTTGCTTGATGATGGGCTAGTACACCCGGCTTACGACTACATTTTGAAGTGCTCGCATACTTTTAATCTGCTTGATGCGCGTGGTGCGGTGTCTGTGACGGAGCGTACGGGTTATATGCACCGTGTGCGTACGATGGCGCGCAAGGTGGCGAAGACTTTTATTGAGGAGCGTGCGAAGCTTGGTTTTCCGCTTTTGAAGGATGAGGCGCTGCGGGAGAAGTATTTAGGGGCGCATGGGAAGTATCGTAAGGTTTTGGAAGCTGAAGAAGAGGCGTGAATCTTTATTTGACAAAGATTAAGGAGAGAGGTTGATGAACGAAAAACTGAAGAATTTCTACAATCAGCAAAGCACGCCCTGGATGAAGCTCTTCTACAGATTGATTTACACACAATTGCCAGAAATGTCCGGCAAAAGAATCCTGGATTTCGGTGCCGGCTTCGGCTGGACGGCTAATCACTTGGCAGGACTCGGCAACGAGGTATTGGCGATTGAGCCGAACGCAGAAATGGTCGAAATGCGCGCAAGCGAGAACTCTTACGAAATGTGGATAGGCGATCTAGAAACCCTGAAAAGCCTGCCTGCAGCGAGTTTCGATGCCATTATCTGCCACAACGTCTTCGAGTATGTGGCACCAAACGAGCGCGCAGCCATACTCCAGGAGTTTAAGCGCCTGATGAAGCTGGACGGCTTGATATCCATCGTCAAGCACAACTTTGCGGGCAGCATCCTGCAGCGAGTTGTTTTCGAAAATGCCTTGGATGAAGCTTACGCCCTGTTGACAGGAGAAGCCCTCCATGACGGCAGTTTCGGCGAGATTCACACCTACGACCTGCCAGAATCAGTCGCGCGGCTAGGACTTGAAGCCCTGAATACATACGGCATCAGAACATTCTTCGGCATCCAGCCCAACGCATTCAAGACCGCACCAGATTGGGAAGACAATATGTACAAAATAGAAATGGAAGTAGCAGAAAATCCTGATTACAACAGCATTTCCTTCTTCCATCATGTCATCCTGAAAAACAAAAAAAAGGTGTGAAACACGCCCGCCTTGAAGCTTTGAAATTTGTGGTTCTGTCCTTGGGCAGGTTCTCAAATTCTATCTAATTTCCCCTCTAAAGAGGGGAAAGCGACCCGTAATCGGCTAAAGTAGAAACGGTCTGCTTTCTAGCTTCAGGCGTGTTGAACCCAGTTAAAAATAAAAGAATTGGAATAAGATATGACAAATTATTTATTAGAAATCGGACTTGAAGAAATGCCGGCGCATCTCGTCACACCTGCTGTTGAGCAGCTTGAGACACGCATGACAGCATTCTTACAAGAAAACAGAGTGGATTTCACAAGAATTCTGAAATTCTCAACCCCACGCCGTTTGGCGGTGCTAGTTGAAGGCATTGCGGAGAAGTCACAAGCCATGGACGAAGAAGTCAAAGGCCCCGCTGCTAAAATCGCCAAAGATGCTGAGGGCAACTGGTCTAAGGCCATTCAAGGCTTCAGCCGCGGTCAGGGCGTGAATCCAGACGACCTCCAGCTCAAAGACGATTATTACTTCGCTGAAAAGCACATTGAAGGCTTGCCGACGTGTGAAATCTTGACCAAAGTCGGCGACGAAGTCATCAGCAAGATGACTTTCTCAACTTACATGAAGTGGGGCAACAATGACTTTCTGTTCATTCGTCCGATTCAATGGCTGGTCAGTCTCCTGGACACAGAGATTGTGCCTTTCCAGATTTTGGATGTCAAGGCTGGACGTACGTCACGCGGACATCGTTTTTTGGCCAATCGTGAAGTTGTACTGGTGGATGCAAAATTCTACGAAAAAGCGCTGCAGGACGAGTATGTCATTGTCTACGCGCCGGCTCGAAAGTTTATTATCGCTGAGCAAATCATGAAAAAAGCCGATGAAAATAATTGGGAGGTAGAGCTGCATTCTGACCTGCTTGAGGAGGTCAATAATCTGGTTGAATGGCCGACGGCCTTTGTCGGCAGCTTTGATCCTAAATACCTTGAGTTGCCTGAAGAGGTTCTGATTACCAGCATGCGCGACAATCAGCGCTATTTTGAAGTCTTTGAAGCTGAGACGCACAAACTGGTGCCTAATTTCATCGCGGTGCGCAACGGGAATGAAGAATTCATTGAAAATGTCATTGCCGGCAATGAAAAAGTGTTGGTCGCTAGGCTTGAAGACGCCAAGTTTTTCTGGGAAGAGGACCAGAAGCTGAAAATTGATGTCTTGGTGGATAAATTATCTGCGATAACTTTCCATGCAAAAATCGGCTCTCTCTCAGATCACATGGATAGGACACGTATTCTTGCCGCACAACTTGCTGATGTGGCAAAGCTTTCTCCTACTGAAAAAATTGATGTGCTCAGGGCTGCAGAAATCTACAAATTCGACCTGCTGACTGGCATGGTTAACGAATTCGACGAACTTCAAGGTGTGATGGGTGAAAAGTATGCCCTTCTTGCTGGCGAGAATCCAAATGTGGCGGCTGCTATCCGCGAGCACTACCTGCCGACTTCAGCTGACGGTGCGCTTCCTGTGACGAAAGTCGGCGCTGTCCTTGCTGCTGCGGACAAATTGGATTCACTTATCAGTTTCTTTGCAGCAGGGCTTATTCCTAGCGGGTCCAATGATCCCTACGCATTACGTCGAGCGACAGCTGGTCTTCTGCACATCATTGAAGCCCAGAACTGGAACTTTGATCTGGCAGAATTTATCAGCAGCGGCAAAAATGCCGACCAACTGATGGATTTCATTAAAGGCCGCATTGCCAAGATGCTTGAAAACGAAGTCCGCGGTGACATTATTGATGCTGCTCTGGCTGTTGATCAGCTCAATGTTCTGCAGATTTTGGACAATGCGCGCGTGATTGATGACCACAAAGCGCACGAAGCCTTCAAGCCAGCTGTGGAAGCAGTATCGCGCGTGATTAACATTGTCAAGAAAAATGAAGTGACTTCTGCAATTGACAGCGGTCTCTTCGAAAGTTCAGCAGAGACAGCGCTCTATGAATTCCTGCAGAAAACCAGCCAGAACTGGCAGAATTTGACCACAGACGACAAGTTCCGCACAATTGTTCACGGTTTCACTCCCTTGATTAGCGCTTTCTTTGAAGAAGTTATGGTCATGGTTGACGACACAGCGCTTAAGAATAACCGTCTTGCCCTTCTCAAAGCTGTCTCAGACTTGACTGGCACGATGGCTGATTTCAGCTTGATTTTAACCAAATAGGAAAAGATGTGAGGCGCGCCCGTTTTGAAGCGTAGAAATTTAGGGAATCTAGGTTCTGCCCTTAGGCAGGTTCTAGATTCATCTAATTTCCCCCCCTAAAGAAGGGAAAGCGACCTCTAAGCGTTGAAACGCTAAGAGTCTGCTTACTAGCTTCAGGCGCACCGAACTCGATTAAGGAGAAAAGACGATATGGTCACAGATGCAGAGATCGCACGGATTAATGAACTTGCGCGCAAAAAAAGGGCGGAAGGCCTGACTGAAGATGAGCTGGCAGAACAGCAGAATTTGCGTCAGCTCTACATTAACAGCGTGAAAGAGAATTTCCGGGCTCAGCTGGAAAATGTTGAAATAGTGGATGATAATGAGAAAGCAGAGGATAAAAAAAGGCTCAGTGACTGAATTCAGCCGAATCCTTCCCCGATCCGCCATAAAACTGTGAGTGAAAGAGCTTCAATGGCTAGAAATGCTCAGTTGTAAAATTTAGAATTTGAATGACATTGTCAGAAACCTGAAAATGTCATTCTTTTTATCTAATAGGTTTTTATCAATTATTTGGACACATTTGTGATTTTGTGCTGAAGTACTTTCTAATGATCATCTAATCATACAGGCTCATCACAAATACCTAAATCGAACAGAGACACAGATAAGACCGATTTTTCCACAAATTCACAATATTCACAAAATGATATACAGTTATTAAAATAATATTAAAGTGTTCTTAAAGAGTTTTTTTTCAATAAACATTTCTTGTATTACATATGGCGGAATGATATAATGAGATTGTAAGCGGTTGCGTAACCGCTAAAAAGAATAAAGGAGATTCACAAAAATGACTTCAAGAATTCTTACTGAGTTTTTAGAGAAGGGTTTCGCAGATCTGAAATCTAAAGGCCTTCTAAACACTATTGATGTACTGGAAAGTGCAAATGGACCAATCATCAAGGTCGCTGGCAAAGAGTTGATCAATCTGGCTTCAAACAATTATCTGGGATTTGCTACCCGTCCTGAAATTATCCAGGCTGATATTGATGCGACCAAGGAATATGGTGCAGGTGCAGGTGCAGTGCGTACCATCAATGGCACTTTGAAAGTCCATATTGAGCTGGAAGAAGAGATTGCAAAATTCAAGGGCACTGAAGCTGCGATTGCCTTCCAGTCAGGTTTTAACTGTAATATGGGCGCGATCTCTGCTGTAATGAAAAAAGGCGATGCGATTCTGTCTGATGAACTCAATCATGCCTCGATCATTGATGGCTGCCGCTTGTCTGGTGCAAAAATCATTCGCATTAAACATCAGGATATGGCTGACCTTGAAGCAAAAGCCAAGGAAGCAGTTGAGTCAGGTGAATACGGTAAAGTGATGTACATTTGCGATGGTGTCTTCTCAATGGACGGCGATGTTGCAAAAGTTCCAGAAATTGTAAAGATTGCTGAGAAATATGGCCTGATCACTTATATTGACGATGCCCATGGTTCTGGCGTTATGGGACACGGCGCAGGTACGGTTAAGTCATTTGGCTTATCTGACAAGATTGACTTCCAAATTGGAACATTATCAAAGGCAATTGGTGTCGTCGGCGGTTATGTAGCCGGCTCCAAACTTTTGATTGACTGGCTGAAGTCACAAGGTCGTCCTTTCCTCTTTTCAACCTCATTGACGCCTGGATCTGCCGCTGCTGCCAAAGAAGCATTCATCCTGATGGAAAATCATCCAGAAATTGTCGAAAAGCTGTGGGACAATGCAAGGTATTTCAAAGAGAAACTCAAAGGCATCGGATTTGACATCGGTCATTCTGAGACGCCAATCACACCGGTTATCTTGGGCGATGAGCTTAAGACTCAAGAATTTTCGAAACGCCTGATTGAAGAGGGCATTTATGCCAAACCGATTGTCTTTCCAACTGTTCCGCTTGGCACTGGCCGAATTCGTAATATGCCAACGGCTGCACACACAAAGGAGATGCTGGACAAGGCAGTCGAAGTGTATGAAAAAGTCGGCAAGGAATTGAATTTGATTTAGCTTAAGAAGCACCTGCCATGAAGCAGGCGCATAGAGAATCAGTCTCTTTAAACAGCGATTTTCCTTTCTGCTTTTGTGGCAGAGAGCGAATGGTTCGTTTGATGCACCTGCTTTTCAGCTTAAAAATCAAGGACGAAAATAAATTGGGAATTTTTCCATTTGGTTAATATTTTACAAATATTTTAAAAATGGTACAATAGAGAGGTAACAAAATGAAAAAAGTAATCATCACTGGTGCCCTGGGGCAAATTGGCTCAGAACTCGTTGAGCGTTTACGTAAAGACTTAGGCTCAGACAATGTCATTGCAACTGATATCCGTGAGCTGGATGACAATCCTGTCGTGACAGACGGCATTTTTGAAGTGTTGGATGTGTTGGACAAAGATAAAATGCTGGAATTGGCTAAAAAGTATCAGGTTGACACCATGATTCATCTGGCATCATTGCTGTCAGCTGTGGCAGAAAACAAACCGCAAGTGGCTTGGCATCTCAACATGGGTGGTTTGATTAATGCGTTGGAGACGTCGCGTGAACTTCAGCTGAAAATGTTCATGCCGTCCTCAATTGCTGCTTTCGGACCATCTACACCAAGAGACGGCACGCCGCAAGTCACCATCCAGCGTCCGAACACCATGTACGGCGTGACTAAAGTAGCAGGTGAATTGCTCTGTGACTACTATCACACTAAATTCGGCGTAGATACGCGCGGTGTGCGTTTCCCTGGCTTGATCTCCTACAAGACATTGCCTGGCGGCGGAACAACCGATTACGCGGTCGACATCTACTATGAGGCAATTAAGACGGGTCACTATGATAGTTTCATTGCCGCTGGCACCAAGATGGACATGATGTACATTCCAGATGCGATTGATGCCATTGTCAATCTGATGAACGCTGACGGTGAGAAGCTCATTCACCGTAATGCTTACAATATCACAGCCATGAGTTTTGACCCAGACGAGCTGGCAGCTGCCATCAAGAAGGAAATGCCTGACTTCACGTTGGGTTACAATGTGGATCCTGCGCGTCAAAAGATAGCCGACAGCTGGCCGAACTGGATTGACGCAAGTGATGCCAAGGAAGAATGGGGCTTCAAGCCGAAATATGACATTGATGCGATGACCAAGGATATGCTGGAGCATCTCAAAGTAAAATTAGGTAAATCATAAAACGTACTGCTAGAATGATTCAACATTTTGGAGACATTTTATTTTACAATATCATCGGGCGGGAATCGGAACTCTGCCTGTATCAGCTCAAAAAGAATGATATGGCTCAGTGAGGATTTATTTTCGAATGCTCACTGAGACTTTCTCTGGGTTGAATAAAAATTAGGAGGTTTTTCTTATGGAAGAGAAGCGCGAACTTAAAAAATCACTAGGTTTCTTTCCCGTCTTAGCGATGGTAATGGGAACCGTTATCGGCTCTGGAGTTTTCTTCAAGGCGGGTACTATTGCTGGTCTGACTGATAATCCAGGTCTGCATTTATTAGTTTGGATACTCGGCGGACTTATTTCACTTTGTGGCGGCTTGACGGCTGCTGAGCTTGCGGCTGCGATTCCAGAAACTGGCGGTATGATTCGTTATATCGAGCGCGGATTTGGTAAAACTTGGGCTTTTATTGCCGGCTGGTCCCAAACTCTGATTAATTATCCTGCCCAGATTGCGGCGCTGAGTATCGTATTTGCCACTCAGTTTGTTAACTTGTTCGGACTTTCAGGTGACAATGCTGGGCTTCTCACGGTAATTGCCATTCTCGGAACTGTCAGTATCTTACTTATCAACTTTATCAGTGCGAAGGTGGCTGGCGGCGTACAGTCAGTCACAACGGTCATCAAATTAATCCCAATCGTTCTGATTGTTATCGTGGGTCTATTAGCCAATCCTCATCCTGTCAGTTTTTCGCTCTTGCCTATTGCTGTCGGGAAAGCCATTGCCAATCCTTCTTTACCACAAGCCATCGGTCTTGGCTTACTTGCGACCATGTTTGCCTATGACGGCTGGATGTATGTTGGTAACGTGGCAGGGGAAATGAAGAATCCTAAGCGCGACTTGCCTCGGGCGATTATTTTCGGCTTGATTGCGATTACGATTATTTATGTCTTGGTCAATGCGGCCTATATTCATACGCTCGGCGAAGATGCGCTCGTCACTGCCAACTCGAATTCTCTGCCAGTGCTTGTCTCGGACAGTTTATTCGGCAGCGGCGCGGGAAAATTGGTCACACTGGGCATTCTGATTTCAGTCTACGGTACCATGAACGGCTACACTATGACTGGCATGCGTGCGGCTTATTCGCTGGCTGTTGAGAAGAACTTTCCTTTCTGGAAACATCTGAGCAAGCTTTCGAAGAGTGGTGTACCTGTGAATTCTGGTCTGCTGCAGGTTGTCATCGCGATTATCCTGACGCTGACGAACCTATTGCCTGCTGATATCGTTCCAGCAGCTGCTGGTGGCGCTTTCGGGATTCTGACCAACATGCTGATTTTTGCAACCTGGATTTTCTACACCATGGTCTTTGTCACAGTATTCTTACTGCGTAAGCGGGAGCCGGATTTGGAGCGGCCTTACAAGATTCCTTTGTATCCAGTCATTCCGATCATCGCCATTGTAGGCGCAATTTTCATGCTCTTCATGACACTGACAGGCAGCCTCTGGGGCTATCAAGTGCCTGCACTGGTTGGTATTGTTGTGACTGCGATTGGTTATCCAGTTTACAGGTCAATGCATAGTAAGTAAAATAAGACTTTCTAAAAAAAGGTACACATCTGCTGCAATTGCGAGTGTGTACCTTTTTCTGTACGTGTTATCCGTTCCGTGGAGAAGATTTGTAAATAAAAAAGCGTAGTGGCCGAGAGCAGCCGCTTCGCGTCTCATCTCTAAATCGTGAACCCTTTGGTCTCACGATTTGCCAGATACTACAGCTTTTTTATTTACAAATCTTCTCCACTCCACTAGACTATCTCAGTATGATGAATTTTCATTTATTCTGGAGTGAGTGAAAGTAAGATATTTTTAAGCTTTTTCAAGTTTTCTCAAGCCGGAAATAGACAGCATGACGCAGAGACTAAAGACATAGATGATAGAAAGGAAGATGACCACGACCATGAGTGAATAATTGTCCATCAGGAAGCCGATGATGATAGAGGAGAAGCCGCCGACTGCGCGCCCGATATTCATGATGAAGTTATTCGCCGTTGCGCGGATTTCAGTAGGATAGAGCCGGCTGATAATTGCGCCGTAACCGCCGTACATGCCATTGATGAAGTAACCTACGATGACGGTTGACACAAGCAGAGACCATTCTCCTTTTGCCAGGACAATGAGGAAGACCGACAATGCAGAGCAGATGAGGAAGATCACGAAGGAAATTCGAATTCCAAATTTGTCCATGACGTTCCCAAATGTCAGCATGCCAAATGACATGCCCAAGATAGTACAGATCATCCACATGGAAGAGCCCGATACTGAGAGACCCAGCTGTTTCTGCATGATGGAGGGCAGCCAGTTCATCAGCCCGAAGTAGCCGGCAATTTGGACCATTACCATGAGGCTGAGGCCGATGGTCTGCCAGGCGGTTTTCATATCTTTAAAGAGAAGCGAGAAATCCCCGGAGCGCTTTTTTTCTTTGCTGCTGGTTTGGAAAGCTTCTGGCTCTTTGAGGCCTCTTCTTATGAAGAGAACGAGGATGACTGGTAATACGCCGATGACATAGAGCATTTGCCAGCCCATGATCGGAATGATGAGCGCGGCTAGAATTGCAGCCATTGCGGCACCCACTTGTCCGCCAATGGCAATTGTAGAGGTTGCTTTGCCGAGTTTTTTGGCTGGGAAAGTTTCAGAAACCAGAGACATGCAGGCGCCATATTCACCGCCGGCACCGATTCCCGCGATGAAACGGAAGAGATAAATGAGATAAATGCTGTTTGCAAAGAACATCAGTAGAGAGGCAATAGAAAAGATTATGACAGTGTAGGAGAAAATTTTGACCCGGCCGTATTTGTCGGCCAGAATGCCAAAAATAATACCGCCTACGAGCATTCCAAGATTTGTAATCGTTGAAATAAAGCCGGCAGCGGTACTTGATACGCCAAAGTGGGTGATGATGGATGAGAGCGAAAAGGACAAGAACATAATGTCCATGTTCTCTAGGCCGATTCCTGCGGAGGTTGAGATGAGCACTTTCTTTTGGTAGAGCGATGGGTGTGGGAGATTCAAAGGGTGATGAGTTTCCAATATTAATTTTCTACTTTCTAGTTGTGCGAACACACATTTTTTCTATTTTATCTTAAAACTAATTTTAATGCCAAAAATATGATAGAACGATTGTAACAAAATAATCAAACGTTCGGATTTTTATCAAAATCGTAAACGAGGTTGCTCAAAATATTGCAACATCATAAGAATGGACGCAATTGGATCTATCCAGTATCTTCCACACCATTATCTGCTGCCGGTTTTATGAAAGCTATCAGATAAATCACTTGACATATTAAAATGAAAGCGCTATAATTAATTCAAGAAATGGGAACGGTTCCATATGTTTCAAATAGTTAGGAGAACTTTTGGTAACAATCAATGAGGTGGCAGAGAGCGCAGGCGTGTCAAAGTCGACTGTTTCGCGCTACATTGCCAAAAATGGCTATGTTGGAAAAGAATCAGCTCTTAAAATTGAATCAGCTATCAAGGCGCTGAATTTCGTGCCGAATTTGTCTGCGCGTTCGCTAAAAACCAAGCGCAGTACGATTGTTGGTCTTCTTTTGCCTGATATTACCAACCCATTTTTCCCGATGCTGGCTAAGGGAGTCGAGGAGTATTTGCAGGAACGCGGCTATCAAGTACTTTTCAGTAATATCGGAGATGACGGCCGTCTGGCGGAAGAGAGCCTGAAAACTCTTGTGCAGAGCAATGCAGCTGGGATTATCAGTACCTTCGATTTCACTGAGAAGTATCCTGATTTGAATATTCCAGTTGTGATTGTTGATCGCGTGGGTCATCACAGTGAGTTCGGCGTCTTTGCAGATAATAAAGCGGGCGGGCGTCTGGCGGCTGAAAAGATTCTGGAGGCAGGCGCTAAGCATATCGCAGTGGTTTCAGGACCAATTAATGCACAGTCTGTTAATAATCGTTTTAAATCAAGTGTGGCAGTGCTGGAAGAGAGTTCTGCCCATTTTAGGACTTATTATAGTAAGGATTATAATTTTTCTGTGGTAAGGGAAGAGGCCGCGCGTGTGCTGGATGATTATTTGCAAGTTGACAGTATTATTGCTCCGTCAGATATTCATGCGATTGCCTTTATTCGTGAAATATTGGGTCGTGGGCTGTCTATTCCTGAGGACATCCAAGTTATCGGCTATGATGATATTTTGATGAGTAGCTTCATTTACCCAGCTTTGTCGACCATCCATCAGCCAGCTTATGAGATGGGCAGCGAAGCTGCTAAAATGATAGTGGAGTTGGCGTCAAATCGGTCTGTTCATCAGAGACAGTTAAAATTACCAGTTTATTATGTGGAAAGAGAAACTTTGAGAAAGTTAGGTGTGAAGCATGCCTGCCAAGAAGCGGAGAAATTTACCCCTCAAAGGGGAAAGCGACCTCTAAGCGCTGAAGCGCAAAGAGTCTGATCAGGAAAACTGAAGGGAAAGCTTTAGCTTTTTCGAAAGTTTTGTCTAATTACGGCTCGTGAGCCAGTTGAGTGCGCGGAGCGTGCGAAACAGAAAACCACCCGCTATGCGGGTGGCGTTAGTCGGTTTGACCAAAAGCAAGTATAATTGAGATGTTCAGGTTCAAT